>DATEPR010000376.1:0-5865 GCA_035273045.1 Pseudonocardiaceae bacterium
TCATCCGTAGCGAGCGGTGAGAGTCCCGAGATACTCGTAAGCCATGCCACCATCATCCAGGACAGTAGACTTCAATCAGCACTGAAACCACAGTATTAAAAACTAGAGCACCGAACCAGGCAACCCACCCACCGCGAACCCGCTCCAGAATGAGGTATGCCACTAGACCCCCAGGTTCGGGCGATCCGCGACCGACGAGCCGCCGACCCCACCGCCCGCCCCCTCTACGAGATGACTCTCGACGAGGCGAGAACCGAGGACCTGAAAGCCGTCCAGGCGGCAGGCGGCACCCCGGAACCAGTGGCCTCGGTGGAGAACACCACCATCACCAACGACCTGAAGGTCAGAATCTACCGCCCCCACACCACCGACCCGAAACCGCCCGTCCTCGCCTACTTCTTCGGCGGCGGCTGGACCCTGGGCACCATCGACACCTCCGACGGCGTCTGCCGCGCCCTCACCAACGCGGCGGGCTGCGTCACCGTCGCCGTCGGCTACCGGCTGGCCCCGGAACACAAGTTCCCCACGGCGGTGCACGACTGCCACACGGCGGTCACCTGGATCGCGGAACACGCGGCCGACGTCGACCCGGCGAGGATCGCGGTCGGCGGCGACAGCGCGGGCGGCAACCTGGCAGCCGCGGTCACCCTCCTGGCCCGCGACCACGGCCCCGACCTGATCCACCAACTGCTCGTCTACCCCAACACCGACTACCACGCCGACACCCCGTCGCTCCGCGAGAACACCGACGAAGCACTGTTCAACCGGAAGTCCGTCGACTGGTACTGGCGCCACTACCTCCGCAGCCCCGAGGACGGCGACGACCCGCTCGCCTCGCCGCTGCGCGCGGACAGCCTCGCCGGACTTCCCCCGGCGACGGTTATCACGGCCGAGTACGACCCGCTGCGGGACGAGGCCGAGCAGTACGCGCAACGGCTGCGGGACAGCGGAGTGCCGGTCGAACTGACCCGCTACTCCGGGCTCGTGCACGGCTTCTTCACCATGTCCGGTGTGCTGGACGCGGCCGGCCACGCGGTCGGGTACGCGGCGGGCCGGCTGCGGGACGCCTTCGCCCGGGCGCTGGTGCCATGACCGCGAGCATGGTGTCCGGCGACATCGCGCTGGACGATCTGCACGACTGCCTGTCCGATCCGCTGCTGGACGCGATGACGTTCCTCAACGAGGTCACGTCGCGCTACCCGGACGCCATCTCCTTCGCCCCCGGCCGCCCCTACGAGGGCCTGTTCGAGCCGGACTCGATCCACGACTACCTCACCGCGTACACCGAATACTTGTGCGCCAACGGCCGCACACCGGACCAGGTGCGGACCGCCCTGTTCCAGTACGGCAGGACCAACGGCGAGATCCACGACCTGGTGGCCCGCACCCTGGCCAACGACGAGGGCCTGCGGGTGCCGCCCGAGTCGGTGGTGGTGACCGTCGGCGCCCAGGAGGGCATGCTGCTCGCGCTGCGCGCCCTGTTCGCGAAGCCGACCGACGTGCTGCTGGCCAGTTCCCCCTGCTACGTGGGCATCACCGGCGCCGCCCGGCTGCTGGACATCGCCGTCGAGCCGGTGCCGGAGGGCGAGGACGGCCTGCACCCGGCGACCGTCGCCGGGATCGCCGAGTCGGTGCGGGCCGGCGGGCGGCGGCCGGCCGCGCTGTACGTGGTGCCCGACTTCGCCAACCCGTCCGGCGCCAGCATGGCCGTGGCGCACCGGCGGCGGCTGCTGGAGATCGCCGCCGAGCAGGACCTGCTGGTGATCGAGGACAACCCGTACGGCTTCTTCGCCCGCGACGACGTCGCGCGGCCGACGCTGAAGTCGCTGGACACCGACCGGACGGTGATCTACCTCGGCTCGTTCGCCAAGACCTGCTTCCCCGGCGCCCGGCTCGGCTACGTCCTGGCCGACCAGGAGGTCGCCGGACCGAACGGTGAGCGGTCCCTGCTGGCCGACCAGCTCGCCAAGATCAAGAGCATGACGACGGTGAACACGCCGTCGCTGAGCCAGGCCGTGATCGGCGGCATGCTGGTGCGCAACGGCTGCCGCCTGCGTGAGGCCAACCGGGACACGATCCGGTTCTACCGCACCAACATGGACCTGCTGCTCGCCGAACTGGACCGGCACTTCCCGGCCGCCCGCCAAGCCGAACTGGGCGTGCGGTGGAACTCGCCGGGCGGCGGGTTCTTCGTGGTCGTCACCGTGCCGTTCCCGGCGGACGAGTCGGCGCTGGCGACGGCGGCCGGCGAGTACGGCGTGCTGTGGACGCCGATGTCACCGTTCTACCTGGACGGCCGTGGCGGCCGGCACCAGTTGCGGCTGTCCTGTAGCTATGTCGAGCCGGACGTCCTCGTCGAGGGTGTGGCCAGGCTGGCGGCGTTCATCAACGACATGGCCTGAGCGGACCGCGGAGCGGTCCAGCGCGGCCAGCGAGGGCCGCCCGGCCAGCACCATGCACTCCACCAGTTCGTCGCGCAGCGTCCGCAACACCGCGGTGGCACCCTGGGCGCCGCCCACGGCCAGCCCCCACAGCACCGGCCGGCCGACGAGCACCGTGCTGGCGCCCAACGCGAGCGCCCGGAACACGTCGGCACCGGACCGCACCCCGCCGTCCATCAGCACCGGGATGCGGCCGGCGACGGCGTCGACCACCTCCGGCAACGCCGTGATCGCGGCCGGCGCGCCGTCCAGCTGCCGGCCGCCGTGGTTGGACACCACGACACCGTCCACCCCGTGCCGCACCGCCAGCGCGGCGTCCTCGGCGGTGAGGATTCCCTTGAGTAGCAACGGAAGCGTGGTCAGGGACCGCAGCCAGGCCAGGTCCGGCCAGGTGATCGACCGGTCGAACCGCTCCCGTGAGTGCCGCTCGATGGCCGACTCACCGGCGCCCGCGCGGTGGGCGGACGTCATCTCCGACGACGACACGTTCACCGCCGACACGTGGTCGGGCAGCGCGAACGAGTTGCGGATGTCCCGCGGCCGCCGCGCCACCTGCGGGGTGTCCACGGTCAGCACGAGCGCGCCGTAGCCGGCGTCCTCGGCCCGGCGCACCAGGTCGACGAGCACGTCGCGCCGCCGCAGCCAGTACAGCTGCAACCACAACGGACCGTCGGTGTGCTTGGCGATCTCGTCCAGCGGCTGGCTGGCGAAGATGCTCGCCACGAACAGCCCGCCGACCGCGGCGGCCGCCTCGGCGCTGGCCAGTTCACCGTCCGGGTGGGCCAGCCGGTGGTACGCCATGGGCGCGACACCGATCGGTGCCGCCAACAAGCTGTCCAGCAATGGGGCCGTGGTATCACATCGGGTCACGTCCACAAGAACGCGCGGACGCAGCTCCAGCCGATCGAAAGCGGCACGGTTTTCTGCAACCGTCCATTCTGATCCGCTGCCGCCCTGCACATATCCCCACACGTCGGCCGGAAGTACCGATTGCGCCAATTCCGCGTAGTCGCCGACCCGCAATGGTTCCACACCAGCTTAGTACACCCCTGGTCAGCGCGGTGCCAGCGGTGCGAGCACGGTGACACCGAACTGTGCACCCTAACTGGTCTGGACCACTATTCGGAAACCTTGACCGACCCTGTCCGGTGTGAAATTCTCCGGTTGCCCGTTCGACCAAGCGAATAGGGCAATCAAACTCGCCAATGTCGGGGGGCTCATGCAGAGCTCGGTTGTTTCCGGTGCCACCGAGTCCCGGCCGTCGCACGACTGGGTCGGTGACGTCCTGCTGCTCGGCGACGACGCCGACGTCTGCCTGTGGTTCGACCGGCCCGTCGACCGCTCGACACTGCGATCCCTGGTGGCGGAACAGGAACAGGCCCTCACCGCGGCGGGACTGCGCCGGGGCGGCACCGTCGCACTGCGACTGCCGCCGTCACTCACCTTCGTCACGCTGCTGCTGGCCGCGTGGCGGCTGGGCGCCCAGGTCGGCCTGCTCGACCACCGGCTCACCCAGCACGAGGTGGACCGGGCGCTGGACCGGATCGCGGCACAGTTCGTGGTCACCGCGACCGAGGTGCGCGGCAACCGGCTGCGCGGCTACACCGACGTCCTCGCCACCGAGATCACGGCACGCGAGGGCGGCCAGCCGGCCCGCACCGACCACGCCCTGATCCAGTTCAGTTCCGGATCGACCGGCGCGTCCAAAGTGATCGCCAGGACCGCGGACGACCTGATCGGCGAGCTCGACCGCTACGACCGGCTGGCCGACTATCCCCGCCGCGGCGAGCGGATGGTCGTCCTCGCGTCCATGGTGCACGTGCTCGGACTGGTCGGCGGACTGCTGCACGGCCTGCACGCCGGCGTGCGACTGGTCTGGTGCGACCGGCTCACCGCGGACGGCATCCTGGCCACCGTCGCGGCGGGACCCGAGCCGACCACCGTGCTCGGCGTGCCGTTCCACGCCGAACTGCTCACCTCGGCCGCCGACACGGTCCCGGTGCCCCAACTGGTCCGCGCCATCGTGGCCGGCGAACTGGTCCGGCCCGGCGTGCCCGGCCGGTTCACGTCCCGGTTCGACGTGCCGCTGGGCACCATGTACGGGATGACCGAGGTCGGTGTCATCGCCACCGACCTGACCGGCACCCTGTGGCCGTCCGTCGCGCCCGCACACGGGATCGAGGCCGCCGTCAGCGGCGGCGAACTGCGGATCAGGCTGCCCCGCTCGCCGTATCTGGGCCTGTCCGACCCGACCCGCTACGCGGACGGCTGGCTGGCCACCCGGGACGCCGCCACCATCGACCCGGCCACCGGGCTGGTCACCATCCTGGGCCGGCTGGACTCGCAGATCTCGGTCGGCGGCCTGAAGGTCGACCTGACCGAGGTGGAGCAGACGCTGGCCGCGCTGCCCGACGTGGCCGAGGTCGTCGTGGTCTACGACGGCGACATCGAGGCGTACCTCGCCATGCCCGAAGGCTCCACTGTGGACACCGTCCATTCCGCAGTCAGCCGGGAACTGGCCGCGTTCAAACGACCGCGCCGGCTGCACGTCCTGGACCGGCTCCCCCGCACCGCCACCGGCAAGCTCGTCCGCAACCCGGCCGCCCTCCGGGAGGCCGCCGGCGGGCGCACCGGCAGCTGAACGACAACCACCCACATCCCGCGAAGGAGGGCTCGGCGATCCCGACGCCGAACACCCACATGACCGACGACGTGCGCGCATTCACCATCGAGGCACTGCGCAACATGAACTACGACGTCAGCGACGTCACCGACGACACCGAACTCGGACCGGCCGGCCTGGACCTGGAGTCGCTGGCACTGGCCGACCTGGCCGTCCAGTTGGAGGACCACTTCCACGTCAAGTTCGACGACGACGACATGGAAAGCCTCGCGCTGATGACGCTGGCCGAGTTCACCAAGGCCATGACCGAGCGGATCGCGGCCAGCGGCGCCGCGCTGGCATGACCAGGCCGAGCGAGCAGGCGACCGCGGACCAGTCGTTGCCCGACCGGGACGCGGTGGTGGCGATGCTGGCCGGCTACGGCGACCGCCAACCCGCCGAGGTCGGCGAGGAACTCGGCTCGCTGGAACTGACCTGGCTGGTCGCCGCCGCCGAGCGGCGCTACTCGGTGCTGCTCGACCTGTCCGACGAGACGTTCGCCGCCATGCTCACCGTGACCGGTGCCGTGGACGTGCTGCGTTCGGCGATCGCGGAGCAGCGCCGTGACTGAGCAGGTGGTGGTCACCGGGCTGGCCGCGCGGTCGGCGTTCGGGCCGGACACGTCCGCCCTGCTGGCCAGGGCGTTCACCGGCGAGCCCGCGTTCACGCCGGTCCGCCGGTTCGACGCCACGGCACGCCGGTCCGGCGTGGCCGCCACCCTGCCCGGCACCCCGGTGCTCGCCGACGAACTCGTCGCCGTCA
>DATEPR010000377.1:0-3425 GCA_035273045.1 Pseudonocardiaceae bacterium
GCGATCTGGCCGGCGTAGCCGCGGTAGTCGTGGTACTCGTCGGTGCGCGGCCGGATCACGTACTGGACCGGGAAGCGCAGCGGGGCGTCGTGCGGGTCCGGCTCGACCGGCACCGTCTCCAGGTGCCCGAGCAGCGTCGGACCGACGTACCAGGGGGTGCGCGCCGAGTGTTCCACCACGTTGTCGCCGACCAGGGCGGACACCGGGATGGCCAGCAGGTCGCCCAAGCCGTAGCCCAGGGCGCTGGCGTGCGCCACGAACTCCTTGGCGATCAGCGCGAACGTCGACTCGTCGTAGTCCACCAGGTCGATCTTGTTGACCGCCAGCACCAGCCGGGGCACGCCGAGCAACGCCAGCACGGCCGCGTGCCTGCGGGTCTGCTCGACGACGCCCTTGCGCGCGTCGACCAGCAGCACGGCCAGTTGCGCGGTGGACGCTCCGGTCACGGTGTTGCGGGTGTACTGCACGTGACCCGGCGTGTCGGCCAGCACGAACGACCGCCGGGGCGTCTGGAAGTACCGGTAGGCGACGTCGATGGTGATGCCCTGTTCCCGCTCCGAGCGCAGGCCGTCCACCAGCAGCGACAGGTCCGGGGTGGCCAGACCCCGGTCCGCGCTCGCCCGGTGCACCGCGTCGAGCTGGTCGGCCAGTACCGACTTGGTGTCGTACAGCAGCCGCCCGACCAGGGTCGACTTGCCGTCGTCCACACTGCCGGCGGTGGCCAGGCGCAGCAGCCCGGTGTGTGCGGGACTCGGTGCCATCAGAAGTATCCCTCCCGCTTCCGGTCCTCCATGGCCGCCTCGGACAGCCGGTCGTCGGCCCTGGTGGCACCGCGTTCGGTGAGCCGGCTCGCGGCCACCTCGGCGATCACGTCCGCCACGGTCGTCGCGTCCGACTCCACCGCGCCGGTGCACGAGCCGTCACCGACGGTGCGGTAGCGCACGGTCAGCTCACGCAGCGGCTCGTCGTCGCTCGGGCCACCCCACGGACCCTCGGTCAGCCACATGCCGTCCCTGCGGAACACGGTGCGCCGGTGCGCGAAGTAGATCGAGGGCAGCTCGATCCGCTCGCGCTCCACGTAGCGCCACACGTCCAACTCGGTCCAGTTGGACAGCGGGAACACCCGCACGTGCTCGCCCGGCCGGTGCCTGCCGTTGTACAGGTTCCACAGCTCGGGCCGCTGCCGGCGCGGCTCCCACTGGCCGAAGCTGTTGCGCAGACTGAAAATCCGCTCCTTCGCGCGGGCGCGCTCCTCGTCCCTGCGGCCACCGCCGAACACCGCGTCGAACCGGTTCTCGGCGATCGTGTCCAGCAGCGGCACGGTCTGCAGCGGGTTGCGCGTGCCGTCCGGCCGTTCGGTGAGCCGGCCGTCGTCGATCCACTCCTGCACGTGCGCGACCACCAGCCGCAGCCCGTACCGGTCCACCACCCGGTCCCGGAACTCGATGACCTCGCCGAAGTTGTGCCCGGTGTCCACGTGCAACAGCGGGAACGGCACCGGAGCCGGCCAGAACGCCTTCACCGCGAGGTGCACCAGCAGCGTCGAGTCCTTGCCGCCGGAGAACAGGATCACCGGGCGGTCGAACTCGCCCGCGACCTCGCGGAAGATGTGGATGGCCTCCGACTCCAGCGCGTCGAGGTTGTCGGTGCCGACCGGCTCGGCCGCCACGCTCGGGGCCAGCGTCGATGGGGAAGTCATGGATCGTCGCTCCAACACTGTCTCAGCCATGCAGGCCGCACTCGGTCTTCACCAGGCCGGCCCACCGGCCGCTGCGCGGATCGGCGCCGGGCAGCGGCTTGGCCGTGCACGGTGCACAGCCGATGGACAGGTACCCCTCGGCCACCAGCGGGTTCTCCAGGATGCCGTGCTCGGCGATGTAGGTGCGGAACCGCTCGTCGGACCATGCGGCGATCGGGTTCACCTTCACCAGCCCGTTGCGCTCGTCCCATGTGACGATCGGCGTGTTCGCTCTGGTCGGAGCGTCCACCCGGCGCACCCCGGTGACCCAGCAATCGTAGTCGGCCAGTGTCCGGCGCAGTGGGACGACCTTCCGTAGGAAGCAGCAGCGGTCCGGCGCGGTCCGGTTGAGCTGCCCGAACTCGGCCTCCTGGTCGGCCACGGACTGCTCGGCCTCGGCGTTCACGATCCGGATGCTCGGGTAGACGGCGGCCACCGCGTCCCGGGTGCCGATCGTCTCGGCGAAGTGGTACCCGGTCTCCAGGAACAGCACGTCCACGTCCGGTTTGGCCCGCACCGCGAGGTCCACCAGCACCGCGTCCTGCATGTTCGACGCCACGATCCACCGGTCACCGAAGGTGCTGGCCGTCCAGGCGAGCACCTCCTCGGCGGACGCCTCGGCGAACTCGGCCGACGCCGCCTCGGCGATGGCCTTCAGGTCACGAGTCACCGTCACGACCTCACCCCTCCCTCGAACGACAGTCCGACCAACTTGACGCTGAACACCCGCCGGCAGGACAGACACAGCCAGGCGCCGGGCGGTTCCTCCCGCGGCCGCAGGTCCTCCTCGCCGCAGTAGGGGCAGCATGCCACCGCAGCGCGTTCAGTCATGAGAGTTCCTTAGCCGGCAGCGCATTATGAGAGTTCCTTATCCTCTGCCCTGGCCACCCACTGGGCGAACCGCTCCCCGTCCTCGCGGCCGGCCACATAGTTGCGCACCACTCGCTCCACGTAGTCCGTGAGGTCATCGCCCGTTACCTTGTGGCCGCGCAGTTTCCGGCCGAAGCCGGCGTCCAGGCCCAGGCCACCGCCCAGGTGCACCTGGAATCCCTCGACCTGCTGGCCCTCGGCGTTGGTGACGATCTGACCCTTCAGGCCGATGTCCGCGGTCTGGATGCGGGCGCACGAGTTGGGGCAGCCGTTGACGTGCACGCTGATCGGCTGGTCCAGCTCGGACTGGAGGTCGGCGAGCCGGTCCTCCAGCTCCGCGACCAGCCGGCTGGCCCGCGCCTTCGTCTCCACGATGGCCAGTTTGCAGAACTCGATGCCGGTGCAGGCCATCACGCCACGCCGCCACACGGACGGTTCGGTGGGCAGGCCGAGCCCGGCCAGTTCGGCGCGCAGGCCGGGCAACTCCGCCTCCGCGACGTCGAGCACCAGCAGTTTCTGTTGCGGGGTAAGGCGAACCCGGTTGGACCCGGCACGCTCGGCGGCCTTCGCCACGCCCACCAGCGTGCTGCCGGACACCCGGCCGGCGACCGGCGCGCCGCCGACGTAGAACTTGCCGTCCCGCTGCGGGAACACGCCGACGTGGTCGCGCTGCTGGGCCGGGATCTCCGGCGCCGGACCGTCGATCAGCTTGCGGTTCAGGTACTTCGTCTCCAGGATCTCGCGGAACCGCTCCGGACCCCAGTCGGCGACGAGGAACTTGATGCGGGCGCACGAGTTGGGGCAGCCGTTGACGTGC
>DATEPR010000378.1:0-8914 GCA_035273045.1 Pseudonocardiaceae bacterium
CCAGCGGCAGTTCCGGCTGGGTCAGCTCGGCCGCTTCGGCACTGGCCTGGCGGCGCCGGGACGGCTTGCGCAGCCGCACCGGGGTGTCACCGGACGGCTCCAGATCCGGCTTGGTCTCGGTGTCCCCGGCCGGCTCGTCCGGCATCTCCTGATGGGTCAGCGCGCGCAGCCGGTTCGGGATCTCGCGCACCGGCGTGCCGGTGAACACCAGTGCCCCGTACAGGCCGACCAGGACCAGCAGCGGCAGCGCGACCCAACTGGTCAGGCCCTGCGCCAGGAAACCGCCGGCCAGGTAGCCGATCGCGCCGCCGCCGTGCATCCGGTCGGCGTTGGCGGTCGGCTGGTGCGCGGCCAGGTGCAGGATGCCCAGCAGGGCGAGGCAGAACAGCAGCGCGCCGATCACCAGCCGGGGCCGCGCCTCCGGCCGGGGTTCGCTGCGCATCAGCGCGATGCCGGCGGCCAGCAGCGCGGCCGGCAGCGGAATGGCGCCGTTGCCGATGGCGCTGCGCACGCCCACGTCCACCCAGTGCCCAGCCGGCCCGGCCGCCTGGAACCACACGCCGAACGCGGTGATCACGGCCAGCGCGACCAGCACCAGCGCGACGCCGTCCCTGCGGTGCGCCGGGTCGAGTTCCTTGGTCCGGCTGATGGCCCGCACCAGGCTGCCGACACCCCGCGCGAGCAGCGTGAACGGGCCGGTGCCCGGCCGTTTCGCCGCCGGCTTGCGGGCCGGGGCCTTGCTCCTGGTGCCGGACCGGGGGCGGGTGCCGGCACGGCTTTTGCTGGCACCGCGTTTGGAAGGCGTCGTCCGGCTCGGCATGACCCACACGGTAGTCGGCACCCCTTCCGCACCACCAGCAACAATGGCCACCACCATCACGGGCGGCCACCCGGCCGTGCCATGCTGCACTCTCATGGTTGCCCCGCGAACGGGTGTGAACGAGCCGACACGCCGTGCCGCCGCCAAGTCGGCTCCGCCGCTGTGGCGGGTGCTGATGTGGGCCAACCGCGGCTTCGTGGCACTGTGCGGCCGGCTCGTGGTGACCGGCGAGTTACCGGACGACGCCGGTGACCGGTCGATTCTGCTTGCCGCGAACCACATCGGCGTGTTCGACGCCTTCGTGCTGACCGCCGCCTGCCACCGGGCCGGTGTGGCGCCGCGATTCCTGGTCGCCGGCGGGATCATGGACGCGCCGGTGGTCGGCTGGGCGATGCGCACGTCCGGACACCTGAGAGTGGACCGCCGCAAGAGCACCGTGCTGGAGGCGTTCCACGCGGCCGTCGCCGCCCTGCGGGACGGGCGGGTCGCGGTGCTCGTCTACCCGGAGGGCCGGATCAGCCACGATCCCGGTCTGTGGCCAGAACGCGGCAAGAGCGGCGTGGCCCGGCTGGCGCTGGCCGCGGGCGCGCCCGTGGTGCCGGTCAGCCAGTGGGGTGCGCACGAGTCGGCCTACTGGGGCACCGAGGTGGTCACCGGCTGGGCCGACTTGCAGCCCGTGCTGACGTCGTGGCTGCGCGCCCTGGCCCGCCGGCCCACGTTCCAGGTGCACTTCGGGGAACCGGTGGACCTGAGCGACCTGGCCGACACGCGGCCGGGCGACGCCACCCGGGCCAGGGACCGGATCATGCGGGCCATCACGGCCGGACTGGTGCCGCTGCGCCCGGCCGAGCCGGACGTGCCGCGCTTCCATGATCCCACCCGGCCGACGGACAGTCTCAGTCCATGGAAACCGGACACTGCGTCGTCGGGGCCGGATGGCACAGTGGCCAGGTGACCACCCAGAGCCGAACGCCAGTTATCTCGCCCGCCCGCGGGACGGCGCTGATCGTGTTCTCGTCGTGCTGCTTCGGCACGTCCGGCGTGCTCGCCAAGGCCACGATCGACGCCGGCCTGTCCCCGGAACAGGTCGCCAGCGCGCGGATCTGCCTCGGCGCGGTGATCCTGCTCGTCGGCACGGCCGTGTTCCGGCCGAGGGCGCTGCGCGTGCGCAGGCGGGAACTGCCCACCCTGGTGGCCTACGGGGTGGTCGGCGTGGCCGCCGTGCAACTGCTGTACTTCGTCGCCGTCGCCCACCTGCCGATCGGCGTGGCGATGCTTCTGGAGTACATGTCGCCGGTGCTGGTCACGCTGTGGGTGCGGTTCGTCCGGGGCACCCGGCTGCACCGCGCGATCTGGCTGGGCGTCGGCCTGGCGATCGCCGGGCTGGTGCTGGTCGCGCAGGTGTGGGACGGGCTGGCGCTGAACACCGTCGGCGTCCTCGCCGGCCTGGCCACGGCCGCGTGCTCGGCGACCTACTTCCTGCTCGGCGAGCGCAGCGTCGCGGCCAGCGACCCGGTGGGCATCACCACGTGGGGCCTGGTCATCGGCGCGGCCGCCGTCACCGTGGTGGCTCCGGTCTGGTCGCTGCCCGGCTCGGTCGTCGCCGGCGACACCACATTCGGGCCGTGGCGTCCGCCGGCGTGGCTGCTGCTGTTCGCGGTGGCGTTCGTGTCCACCGTCGTGGCCTACCTGGCGGGCATGGCGGCGCTCCGGCACCTGCCGTCGTCGGTGGTCAGCGTGCTGTCGCTGATCGAACCGGTGATGGCCACCGCGCTGGCCTGGGCGCTGCTCGGCCAGACGCTGTCGGTCGTGCAGGTCGTCGGCGGCGTCGTGTTGCTCGGCGGGGCGTTGACCGTGCAGCTCACCGGTCGCCGCACGGTCAACGCCGAACCCGTCGTCACACCGGAATCACGGTCGGCACGATCATCGGCCGGCGGCGATAGGTCTCCGCGACCCAGCGGCCCACCACCCGCCGCACCGCCTGCGCGATCCGATGCGTATCGGTGATGCCTTCCACCTCGGTGCGGGACAGCTCCATCTCCACCAGCGGCACCACCGACTCCAGCGCCTTCGGGTCGTCGGAGAAGCCGCGCCCGGACACCGTCACCGGTGCCACGGCCCGCCCGGTGGTGGAGTCGACGGCGATGGTGATCGCGATGAACCCGCCCTCCCCCAGCACCAGCCGGTCGGACAGGGTGGACTCGCCGACGTCACCGACGGACAGGCCGTCCACATAGACGTGGCCGACCTCGACCCGGCCGGTGATCGTGGCGACGCCGTCCACCAGGTCGACGACGACGCCGTCCTCGGCGATCACCACCCGGTCGGCCGGTACGCCGGTGCGCACCGCGAGATCCGCGTTGGCCCGCAGGTGGCGCCACTCGCCGTGCACCGGCAGCACGTTCGACGGCCGCACCGCGTTGTACAGGAACAGCAGCTCACCGGCTGGCGCGTGCCCGGACACGTGCACCCTGGCCGTGCCCTGGTGCACGACGTGCGCACCCAGCCTGGCCAGGCCGTTCACCACGCCGAACACCGACGTCTCGTTGCCCGGGATGAGTGAACTGGCCAGCACCACGGTGTCGCCGGGCCGGATGTCGATCTGCTTGTGCTCGCCGCGCGCCATCCGGGACAGCGCGGACAGCGGCTCGCCCTGCGACCCGGTGGACACGAACAGCGTCGCGTCGTCGGGCAGTTCGGTGGCCTCGTTGAGGTCGATCAGCAGGCCGTCCGGGATGTTGAGCAGGCCGAGATCGGTGGCGATGCCCATGTTGCGCACCATCGACCGGCCCACCAGCGCCACCTTGCGGCCGTGCGCGGCGGCCACGTCGAACACCTGCTGCACGCGGTGCACGTGGCTGGCGAAACACGCCACGATGACCCGCTGGGTGGCCCGCCCGATGACCTCGTCCAGCACCGGGCCGATGTCCCGCTCGGCGATGGTGAACCCGGGCACCTCGGCGTTCGTCGAGTCGACACAGAACAGGTCCACGCCCTCGTCGCCGAGCCGGGAGAAGGCGGCCAGGTCGGTCAGCCTGCCGTCCAGCGGCAACTGGTCCAGCTTGATGTCGCCGGTGTGCAGGACCAGGCCCGCCGGGGTGCGGATGGCCACCGCGAGCGCGTCCGGGATGGAGTGGTTGACCGCGAAGAACTCCAGGTCGAACTGGCCACAGGAACGCCGCTGTCCCTCCGCGACCTCGATCAGCTGCGGGTCCAGCCGGTGTTCCCGGCACTTCGCCGCGACCAGGGCCAGGGTGAACCGGGACCCCACCACCGGCACGTCCGGCCGCAGCCGCAGCAGGAACGGCACGGCGCCGATGTGGTCCTCGTGCCCGTGGGTGAGCACCAGGGCGTCCACGTCGTCCAGCCGGTTCTCGATGGCCCGGAAGTCCGGCAGGATCAGGTCCACGCCGGGCTGTTGGTCCTCGGGGAACAACACGCCGCAGTCGACCACCAGCAGCCGGTGGTCGTACTCGAACACGGTCATGTTGCGGCCGATCTCGCCGATCCCGCCCAGCGCGACGACACGCAGGCCGCCGTCCGGAGCGGCAGGTGGTGGGGCGGTCGGACCGGGGCCGGTAGGCGCCGGAACAGTCATCGGCCGCCCACCGTGCCGGCGCTGGTGTGCGTCGTCGCCGGCATGTACGCGGCCGTGGCGTCGGCGTGCGCGACCCGCGCGGCAGCCAGGTCCGCGGCGCCGGCGCCACCCTCCAGAGTGGCGCTGGTGGCCAGTGGCACGCCGGCCTCGGCCAGGTCGCCGGCGATGGCCGCGAGCTGCTCCTCGGTGGCCGGTGGCAGCGGCAGTCTCGGGTCGCCGCCGTTGATGCCGCACAACCGCACCGCCGCCTTGCTGAACACGACCCCGCCGACCCGGCTGAACGCGCGCAGCACCGGCAGCAGTCCCTGGTGGATGGCCCGCGCCTCGGCGACCCGGCCCGCCTCGTAGCTGTCGAGCAGATCGCGCAGCCGGGACGACACCACGTGCCCGATGACGCTGACGAAGCCGACCGCGCCCACCGACAGCCAGGGCAGGTTCAGCGCGTCGTCACCGGAGTAGTAGGCCAGGCCGGTGCCGTCGATCACCTGGCTGCCGGCCAGCAGGTCACCCTTGGCGTCCTTGACCGCCAGGATCCTGGGGTGCTCGGCCAGCCGGAACAGGGTGCCCACCTCGATCGGCACCACCGAGCGCGGTGGGATGTCGTACAGCATGACCGGCAGGTCGGTGGCGTCCGCGATGGCGTAGAAGTGGGCCAGGAGCCCGGCCTGCGGTGGCCGCGAGTAATAGGGCGTGACGACGAGCAGGCCGTGCGCGCCGGCCGCCTCCGCCTGTCTCGCCAGCTCGATGGAATGGGCCGTGTTGTACGTGCCGACCGACGCCACGACCGTCGCCCGGTCGCCGACGGCGCCCACCACGGCACGCACCAGATCGGACTTCTCCGTGTCCGACGTGGTCGGTGACTCACCGGTGGTCCCGCTGAGCACCAGCCCGTCGCAGCCCTGCGCGACCAGGTGGGCGGCCAGTTCGACGGCCCGGTCCAGATCCAGGGCACCGTCGGCGTCGAACGGTGTGAGCATCGCTGTGAGCACCCGGCCGAAGGGCCTGCCGGGCGCTGCGGTTGGGCACGCGGTCATGGTGTGACGCTACCTCCTTGCCGACGAAAGTTACCGCTCACCCGGCCTCGGGCGGGGCCGCCGGCGACCGGCTGCCGGACACCCTTCGGCGTCCCGGGCGAGTTTCGACAATGTCTGCGCCGGACCGTAATTTTCACCGCGTTGTTCACGGGCGAATACCCGTCAATCCCGGTGATGAAACGTTCACGTCGCGATCATCGGACCGCATCGGCGACACGCCCGCCACCACGTCGAATACCCGCAACCGCACCGCACCGGCCACTTCGTCCCGTTGGCGCGCTTCACATCTGCGTCACGCCGACCATACAGTCGCTCGCGATCGGCCGCGCAAACGATTCCCCGTTTCGCTGATTACCGATCAGTCCCCTCATCTCCCGAGGAGAATGTGCATGCGAACAAGTTGTCGACCGGCACGGTTCAGGTCGCTGACCGTGCTGCTGTCGTGCCTTGCGTGTGTCGCGGCCGTGGTCGTCGGTGGCGGGAGTGCCGCCGCGGCCGGCGCACCGGCACCCGCGGCGGCACCGAAACCCGCGGCCACGACACCGTCCTGCCAGGTCCAGTACTCGGTGACGACGGACTGGGGCACCGGATTCTCGGTGACCATCACGATCATCAACAACGGCCCGGCCATCAACGGCTGGACCCTGGCCTACTCCTACGCCGGCAACCAGACCGTGTCGTTCGGGTGGAGCGGCACCTGGACGCAGACCGGCAAGCAGGTCACCGTCACGGACGCCGGCTGGAACGCGGCGCTGGCCACCGGCGCGTCCACCCAGATCGGGGCGAACTTCAACTACAGCGGCACCAACACCGCGCCGACCGTGTTCTCCATCAACGGCACGCAGTGCGGCGGCCAGGCGCCACCGCAGCAGGCCCCGCCGACCGTGTCCCTCACCAGCCCCACCGCCGGTGAGATCTTCACCCCGGGCTCGGCGATCACGTTGCAGGCCACCGCGGCCAGCAGCGGCACCGGCACGATCGCGTCGGTGTCCTTCTACGCCAGCACCAGCGCCACCAGCAACACGCTGATCGGCGTGGCCACTGCGGCGCCGTGGGCGGTGCAGTGGACGAACGTGCCGGCCGGTGCCTACTCGCTGACCGCGGTCGCCACCGACAACCTCGGGCAGAGCACCACGTCCGACCCGGTGGCCATCACGGTCGAGGCACAGAGCATCGTGGCCAACCCGACGTCGCTGACCGTGCAGCAGGGCGGCACGGGCACGTTCACGCTGGCGCTGTCGGCTCAGCCGGCGGCCAACGTCACGGTCGCGGTCGCCGAGACCGGTGACCCGGACGTGAGCGCCACACCGGCGACCCTCACGTTCACGCCGGTCAACTGGAACGCGCCGCAGACGGTCACCGTCACCGCGGGCACCACCGCCGCGGACGCCGGCGGCCACGGCACGTTCACCGCTTCGGCGACCGGTTGGGGTTCTGCCAGCGTCGCCGTCACCGAGGCCGCCGCCGCGGGTTCGGCGTCCACGTACGACACCTGGTTCCTGGACCTCTACAACAAGATCAAGGCCCCCGCCAACGGGTACTTCAGCCCGAAGGGCATCCCGTACCACTCGGTGGAGACCCTGATCGTGGAGGCACCGGACTACGGCCACGAGACCACGTCCGAGACCTACAGCTACTGGCTGTGGCTGGAGGCCGACTTCGGCCGGGTCACCGGTGACTGGACCGGGTTCAACAACGCCTGGGCCAACATGGAACAGTTCATGATCCCGAGCGCCGCGCAGCAGCCCGGCCAGTCCACGTACAACGTGACTTCGCCGGCCACGTACGGCCCGCAGGAAGGCTCGCCGAGCGACTACCCGGTGGCGCTCAACTCGTCCGTGCCGGTCGGTTCCGACCCGCTGGCCAACGAGCTGAAGACCACGTACGGCACGTCCAACATCTACGCCCCGGCGTGGATCATGGACACCGACAACCGGTACGGCTTCGGCCAGTGCGAGGACGGCACGTCCACGCCGAGCCTGATCAACACGTTCCAGCGCGGCTCCGAGGAGTCGGTGTGGGACACCGTCCCGCAGCCGGACTGCGACGAGTTCAAGTTCGGCGGCCCGAACGGGTTCCTCGACCTGTTCAACAACGGCGGCGGCAGCTTCGCGCAGCAGTACAAGTACACCGACGCCCCGGACGCGGACGCCCGCATGGTGCAGGCGGCGTACTGGGCGGACACCTTCGCCAAGGCGCAGGGCAAGACGGCGGCCATCTCCGCCACCCTGAGCAAGGCCGCGGAACTCGGTGACTACCTGCGGTACTCCATGTTCGACAAGTACTTCAAGCAGATCGGCGCCAACTGCAGCCAACTCGGCTCGGTGGCCTGTCCTGCCGGTACCAGCAAGGCGAACGAGGAGACCTACCTGCTGTCCTGGTACTACGCCTGGGGCGGCGCCACGACCGGTGCCTGGTCCTGGCGGATCAGCGGTGACGCGATCCACGAGGGCTACCAGAACCCGCTCGCCGCGTTCGCGCTGTCCACCGACCCGGACCTGATCCCGAAGTCGCCGACGGCACAGGCCGACTGGGCGCAGAGCCTCACCGTGTCGATGAACCTGTTCCAGTGGCTCCAGTCCGCGGAAGGCGGCATCGCCGGCGGCATCGAGAACAACTGGCAGGGCAACTACGGTGACGCGGGCAAACCGCCGGCCGGTGACCCGACGTTCGACGGCATGTACTACGACTGGGAGCCGGAGTACCACAACCCGCCGAGCAACCAGTGGTTCGGCTACCAGACCTGGCCGATGGAGCGGGTCGCGGAGTACTACTACATGACCGGGAACGCGCAGGCCAAGGCGATCCTGGCCAAGTGGGTCAAGTGGGCGGAGTCGGTCACCACGGCGGACCCCGCCACCGGTGCGCTGTCCGTGCCCGGCACGCTGACCTGGACGGGACAGCCGGACGAGAGCTACACGTCCAGCGCCACCCCGCCGCCGGCCAACACCGGCCTGCACGTCTCGGTCTCCGACTCGTCCGCCGACCTCGGCGTGGCGACGTCGCTGGCGAAGGTCTACACGTACTACGCGGCCAAGTCCGGTGACACCACCGCCGAGACCGCCGCGCAGAACATCCTCGACGTCGTCCACAAGTTCTACGGAGACGCGCTGGGGTACTCGGCGCCGGAAACGCGCACCGATTACAAGAACTTCACCAGCACGTTCAACACCACCACCTTCGAGGGCGTGTTCCTGCCCGCGGGGTGGACCGGTACGTACCCGGGCGGCATCACGTTGAACTCGGCGACCAACACCTTCCTGTCCATCCGGCCGTGGTACAAGAGCGACCCCGCATGGCCCAAGGTCCAGGCCTACCTGGACGGCGGATCAGCACCGGTCTTCAACTACCACCGGTTCTGGGGGGAGGCGGACATCGCGACCGCGTTCGACACGTTCGCTCAGCTGTTCCCGACCGTGCAACCGCCGGCCGGCTTCTGACAGTGCACCGTGGGGCCGGGCC
>DATEPR010000379.1:0-8303 GCA_035273045.1 Pseudonocardiaceae bacterium
CTAGGTTTCCAGCGGGCTTGTTTAACGTCCCGACGCAACTCACCGCGGACGCTGCCGAAGCAGGAAACAGGTTCTCGGCCAGCCGAGCTTGGCTCTCGCACACCTGGCCGGGTTCCTTCGCGACCGAGACTAGCACACACGTTCGAGCACGCATGGTCACCAACACTCACACCTCCCGAAACAGTTGCGAACCCTTCACGCGGCGGCCGGGCAACCCGATGGCTACCCGGCCGCCGTCCTGCCGGCCGCCCTAGCCGTTGTTGAACACGACGTCCACCCAGTAGTTGGAACCGCCGAAGTTGTCCTGCGGGAATCCGCTGCCCGGGGTGAACACGCCGTTCGCCTGGCCGGCCACGTTCAACCCGGCGACCAGGTTCGGGTTGGTCACCGCCGTCCGGTTGAAGTAGCCGTTGTCACCGGAGTAGAAGCCGACCGTCGTCGTGTACGAGGCGACGTAGGCCGTGCCCGCGGTGACCGGGACCGGGTTGGCGAACGCCATCGTCTGCCACCCGCTGGCCGTCTCGTTGGTGAACGTCCCGGTGGCCAGCAGGGTACCGGTCGCCGTGTACAGGTTCGCCGTGTGCGTGCCGGTGTTCTGCGCCGACTTGTAGAACTTGACGCCGCTGATCGTGCCGTTCACCGACGGCGTGAACCGGACGCCGAGCTCGTACGGGTTCGGATCGTCCGTGGTGACCACCGTCGGCACGGTCGCCGCGCTGAACAGCGAGCACGGACAGGTCGTGGTCGACGTCGTGGTGAACGACCACGTCGTCGGCGTGCTCATCAGGTTCCCGTTCACGTCGGCCACCTGCACGCTGGCCGTGTACGTCATGTCCGGCGCCAGCGCGGCCGACGGGGTGAACACCAGCGTCTTCTGGTCGGCCGCCAGGGTCGTGGTGCCGGTCAGCTTGGCGCCGCCCGAGTCGCTCAGCGTGAACGTCGCCGTGCTCGGGTCGACCGCCTCGCTCATGGTGGCCGTCACGGTCGCGGTCAGGCCGGTACCGGTGGCACCGGACGCCGGGCTGGTGCCGGCCACCGTCGGCGGCGTGGAGTCACCGTTGGCGCCCGGCTGCCACAGCACGTCCACCCAGTAGTTGTTGGCGTTGTACGTGTTGGCCGGGAACGTTCTGGTGGCGCCGTAGCTGTAGACGCCGTTGCCGCCGTCGACGCCGTCCGCTATCGCGTGCAACTGGTTGTACGTGGCCGTGTTGTTGGCGAAGTAGCCCGGTGTCGCCGAATAGTGCCCGTTCGGCGCGAAGTACGCCACGACGTAGGTCGTGTTCGCGTTCACGTTGACCGGGCTGGCGAAGTTGAGCGTCTGCCACCCGCTGGCGGTCTCGTTGGTGAACGTGCCGGACGCCAGCAGCGTGCCGGCGGACGAGTACAGCGAACCGGTGTGCGTGCCGGTGTTGTTCGGTCCCTTGTAGAACCGGATGCCGGTCACCTCACCCCGGCTGTCGAACCGCACCTTGGTGCCGACCGTCACCGCGGAGGCGTCACCGGAGTCGGCTATGGCCGGCGTGGTGAAGTCGTCCCAGATCGTGCACGGGCACGTGGCCGGGCGCGGCTTGCCCGTGGTGAACGAGTAGGTGAACGGCGTCGCCATCACGTTGCCCGAGTCGTCCGTCGCCTTGACCGACACCGTGTACGTGGTGGTCGCGGCCAGCGCGGCGCTCGGCGTGAACGTCACCGTGGTGCGGTCCGTGGACAGCGTCACCGTGCCGGCCACCGGACCGGCCGCGCTGGACACCGAGAACTGGAGCGAGGACTGCACCACCGGTTCGTCGAACGTGACGTTGATCGGCGGCGTCAGCGACACGCTGCCGGTGCCGTCCGCCGGGTTGTTCGACAGCACGTTCGGCGGCTGGATGTTCGGCGCCGGGACCGTGTTGAAGACCGCGTCCACCCAGTAGTTGGTGTTCTGGTAGCTGTCCTGCGGGAACACCGGGGTGGTGCCCACGGCGAACACGCCGTTGGCGCTGGTCGCCGTGCCCTGCAGGCCGGTCATCGGCTGCAGGATCGTCGGCGCGTCGGTGAACCAGTTGTTCGTCGCCGCGTAGTGCCCGGCGGGCGCGTGGTACGACACGACGTACGTGGTGTTCGCCTGGATCGGCACCGACCGGGCGAACGTCATGGTCTGCCAGCCGGTCGCGGTCTCGTTGGTGAACGTGCCCGACGCCAGCTTGGTGCCGTTGGCGGACCACAGCGTGCCGGTGTGCGTGCCGGTGTTGCCCGCGCCCTTGTAGAAGCGGACACCGGTGACGTAGCCGGCCTGACTGGACTGGAACTTCATGCCCAACTCGATGTTCGACGTGTCGGTCGCGGCCGGGTCGGCCGGGGCCGACGAGTCGGCGAACACACCGCACGGGCAGGTCCTCGGGCCGACGGTGAGCGTCGCGGCCACCGGCGTCGACAGGTTCGCCGAGTCGTCCACCGCGCGCACCTCGACGGTCACCGAGCCGACCGCGCTGGGCACGAAGCCGTAGCTCCAACTGTTGGTGCCCACGGTCCAGGTGGCGTAGTGCCACGTCTGGCCGCCGTCGCTGGACGCTTCCACGTTGGCCACCTGGCCGCCGCCGACGTCGGACACGGTGCCGGAGAACGTGTAGTTCTGGCCGACCGTGGGCGCCGGCGCGTTGGTGATGGTCACCGCGGGCGCGGCGGTGTCGGTGCTGGCGGTGGCCGCGGTCAGGCCGGCCATCAGGGTCGCCGGCTGCGCGCCCATGTCGGCCAGCAGGTTGACCGTGGCCTGCTGCATCCGCACGTCGTGGGTCGGCGTGTCGGTCTGGAAGGCGTGGTCGTCGGCCAACCCCCACGCCCACTGCACGTCACCGGCTGCGAAGACCAGCGAGTGGCTGACCGGGTCGCGGTACATGGTCAGGTTGTGGGTCAGCGTGCCCGGACCGTAGCCGTCGCCGTAGTTGTTCAGCACGAAGTTGCCGGTCGCGGTGACCGTCGTGCTGGAGAGCTTGGCGACGCCGGCCGGCTGGAAGCCGTTGTCCTGCATGGTGTCCCACTCGTAGCCGAGCGTGCCCGGCTGGAACGTGTAGGTCGATCCGGCGGCCATGGTGGTCAGCGGAGTGCCCCGCCACAGGCGCATCTTGCCGTACGCGGCCGGCACCTGGAGCGAGTCGGACCGGTAACCGTTCATCTGGAACATCTGCCCCAGGACGGCGTCCTCCGGCCGGCCACCGTCCGACGGCGGGCTGAACCTCGGATCCCGCCAGGTGCCCGTCCACAGCGGGGATGGGTCGATCTTCTGGCTGGCCTGGGTCTCCTTGTAACAGACGACCGTGCGCCACGGCGTGTTGGAGCCGTCGATGCTGTTGGCGAACCTGGTCTTCCAGAAGATGTCGTTGCCGGTCAGGAACGCGGCGTTCACCCCGGCGTCCATGGCGGACTGGACGTTGGCCCGCTGCTCGTTGGACCAGTACTCGTCGTGGCCGACGGTCATGAACACCTTGTGGTTCTTGATCAGGGCGCCGTTGCGGGCTGAGTCGACGTCCGTGGTGTAACTGACGTCGTAACCCTGTTCCTCCAGGTAGAACAGGGTCGGGTACTCGGCGTTGAAGATGAAGTTCTCGTCTCCCTCACCGGCGAGCGGGCGGTTGTAGCTGACCGCGTAGGACGCGCCGTTCGCGCCGGGGCCGCTGCCGGTGTAGAGGCTGTTGCCGCCGTAGCTGTTGTACGCCTGCCAGGTCTCGTCCGACGTCTGGAACAGGATGTCCGAGTGGCTGGTGTCGTTGCGGACGACGAACGGGATCTCGCCCTCGCCGCCGGTGTCGTTGCGGTGCAGCACCGCGTAGTACAGGCCGGACACGGCGTTCGCCGGCACGTTCCAGCTCGCCGTCACCGCCCAGTTGCCGCAGTCCGTCATCGCCGTGGTGGCGTCCTGGTCGCAGGGTGGCTGGTTGGTCCTGGTCCGCACCGGAATGTCCTGAACCTGCCGCGCCCCGGCGCCCCCGTAGTAGCCGAGCCGGAAGATGAAGATGTCGTAGGACGAGGCCGTGGTGTTGATCTTGAACTGCACGGTGCCGCCGATGTTGGTGCTGATGTCCGTCGTGAAGCCCGCGATCGACGGGTCGACGGACTGCACCTGCCAGTTCGGCGTGCCGGGCTGGCTGTTCTCACAGGCGACCGGATTCACCACCGGAGCGGCGCACGGATTGGCCGCGTTGGCCGATCCGCTGAACACCACCGCCGGCACCACGATCGCGGCGGCCACCAGCGCCACCGCGACCACGATGTGGACCACGCTGACCCGGAACCCGGCCACCGTGCCCTGCCATCTGCCCATGCCCGTCTCGCCTCTCCACAAACCCGTCCGGCTGAAAAGTGCTGCACACATGGACAATCCGGCTAGATCTGTCCACAGGTGACGGCGAGTCGCGGCAATGTCACCTGGAGGTGTCATGTCGGCACGCCAGTGGCGCATGTGAGTCGTCAATCCGCGCATCGGCGCGGGGCAGCGGCTCGTTACACCATCCGGCGCAACCTAGGTCTCCGGCGGCCGCAGTCCCGGTGCGTCCGGATCGAGCACCTCCACCCGCAGTGGCACCGTGCCCTTGTCCACGCACCGGCCGGAGTGGGCGTCCCACACCCAGTGATGGCGGGGGCACTCGATGCGCCCGCCAGATATGTCCGCAAAGGACAGATCCTCGCCGGCGTGCGGGCAGAACCGCTGCAACCGCAGCCCGTCCCGCTCGATGGTCTCGGTGTTCTGCCGCTCGCGCAGCATCTGCATGGTCTGCGCCGGCTGGTTGCCGTAGCGCAACAGGCTCATGAACGTCAGGTCGAACAGGTCGGGGTGGCGGTGCAGGCCGACCCGCAGCGACAGCAGTGCCTCCTCCCAGCCGGCGTGGCCGTCGACGATCGCCCGCAGCACCCTCGGGGACGCCAGCAGCGTGTACTCCGGGTCGTAGGGCTCCTCACCGTCGATCACGAAGTGCTCGGCCAGCCGGCCCAGCCGGACGTGCCAGTTGTCGTCGCCCGCGACCAGCCGGATGTCCTTGCTGAAATCGCCCAGGAACCGCTTGTTCCACCGTTGCAGGGTGCCGAAGTACACCTCGATCTCGGCCATCGTGACGGTCGGCTCCGGTCCGGCGTGGAACCGCGACCACTCGTCCTTGCGCCGGTCCCGGTAGGCGTCGACGTCCTCGTCCAGCCGGCTGCCGTGCTCGTCGGCGGGCAGCACGGTGCGCCTTCTCGTCGCCGGGTCCACCACCACGGCGTCACCGGGTCCGATCCGGACCACGTCCACGCCGGGACAGGCCGCCGCGAAGTCGTCCGCGACCTGCTCCCACACCGGGAAGATGGTGCGGTCCCGGTCGTTGAACTCGGCCAGCTCCGGGTCCAGGAAGCACGCCGGCCCGGCGGACGGGACGTAGGCGGCGGCCCCGGTGATCCGCACCTTCCGGTACAGCGTGTCCATCAGGTCGGACCGCACCTGCTCGACCTTCGCCGCCATCACGTGCGGCGGGTAGTCGTAGCAGTTCGGGTACCACATGGCGCCGGAGAACTGGGCGGCCAGCAGGTCGACACGGTCCGGCAGCTCGGACATCGGCGTGTTGCAGTCGTTGAGGTCGAGGAAGCGGAAGCCGGCCAGGTCCAGCAGCAGGCCGCTGTCCTCCTTGTGACTGGTGTCCAGGTACATGGTCGCGGTGATCCCGGGAGCCAGCTCCCGCGTCTCCCGGTGGCCCATCGCCACGACGTCGGTGAAGCCCAGCTCGCGGAACCGCTTCACCATCACCTTGGACCGGTACCTCGGCACGATCACCGTGATCGAGCGGTCCAGTCGCTCCAGCAGCCGGCGGTCGAAGTGGTCCTCGTGGGCGTGCGACACGTAGAGGTAGTCGAAGTGCCCACCGGTCACGCCGTCCAGCAGGTTCCGGTTGTCCGGAAAGGGAAACCAGGAGTCCAGGAAGGCCGGGTAGAACCACGGGTCCATGAGTATCCGGCAGCCGGCGTGACTCACCACGAAACCGGCGTGCCCGAGATACCGGATGGTGGCCACGGCTCAGCCCGTTCCCACCGCGGTCTGCGCCCGCCACCACTCGACCAGGCCGCGCAGCCCGTCGGCCAGGCCGATCTCCGGCCGCCAGCCCAGGTCCCTGGCGGCGGCCGAGATGTCGGCCAGCCGCCGGCTCACCCCGCCGCCGGCCTGCCGGGCCGGGCCGTGCTCGGGCACCAGGTCGGAACCCATCGCGGTGAGCAGCGCGTCGGCCAGGCCACGCAGGCTGGTCTCGGTCGCGCTGGCGATGTTGTACACCGAGTCGGTCACCGGCGCCCGCGCGGCCAGCACGTTGGCCCTGGCGATGTCGTGCACGTGGACGAAGTCCATCGTGTCGGTGCCGTCACCGAAGATCAGCGGCGGCTCGCCCCTGGCGATCCGCTCCATCCACCGGATGAACACCTCGGTGTAGCGCCCGTGCACGTCCATCCGCGGCCCGTACACGTTGAAGTAGCGCAGCGCCACGTAGTCCAACCCGTACATGGCGTGGAAGCTGCGCAGCATCCCCTCGTTGAACGCCTTCGCGGCGCCGTAGAAGGTGTCGTTGTTGTACGGGTGGTGCCGCTCGGTGGTGGGGAACACCTCGGCCAGCCCGTAGACCGACGCCGACGACGACGCGACCACCTTCCGCACGCCCGCCGCCGCTGCCGCCTCCAGGACGGTGAAGGTGCCGTCGACCAGGGTCTCCAGCGCCAGCCTCGGTTCCTGGGCGCACTGCGTGATGCGGATCGCGGCCAGGTGGAACAGCACGTCCGTGTCCCTGGCCAGGTCGGCCACCAGGGCGCGGTCGTCGATGTCGCCGTCCACCACGGTCAACCGGTCACCGGCCCGCTCGGCCGCGCCGGCCAGGTTCTCCCGCCGGCCGCGGACGAAGTTGTCCAGCACGACGACCCGGCCGGCGCCAGCGTCCACCAGCTGGTCGACGATCGTCGAGCCGATCGTGCCGGCGCCGCCGGTGACCAGCATCCGCTGGCCGGCGATCGGCTGTGCCGCCGAGTCGTTCACGCACTGATCCCTTCCTGCTGTGGCACGCCGATGACAGGCATCGCCGCGCCGCCCTGCTTGAGACTCGCCGACGCCGCCTCCAGCACCGCGAGCACGCGGACACCGGACCAGCCGTCGGTGAGCGGCCGCCGGCCCAGCGTGATGGCCTCGGCGAACTCGGCCATCACCCCGCGCAGCGCCTCCCGTTCCGGTAGTGCCGGCGCGACCATGTCACCGACCCGGTAGGACACCATGGCCCTGGTCCTGCTGTCCTCGGCGGTCGCGGTGGTGTCGACGCCCCGGTCGTAGACGCACAGCCGCTGGCTGGGGTTGAGGTCGTCCCACACCGCGGTGTGCGTGGAGCCGCCGATCACCATCGTGCGGATCTTGGTGGGAGAGAGCCAGTTCACGTGCACGTGCGCGATGGCTCCGGTGGACAGGGTCAGCGTGAGGTGTGCCACACAGGCCCGGCCGGCGCCGATCGGGTCCGACCCGTGGGCGGCCACCGCGACCGGCACGACGTCCTCGGGCAGCACCGACAGGAAGATCGACAGGTCGTGCGGGGCCAGGTCCCACAGGACGTCCACATCGGACTGCACGATGCCGAGGTTGATGCGCACCGAGTCCACGTACTGGATGTCGCCGATGCCGCCGCCGCGCACCAGTTCCCGCAGGTGGGCGACCGCCGGGGTGTAGCAGTAGGTGTGGTCGAGCATCAGCACCAGGCCGGCCGAGTCGGCCAGTTCGGCGAGGTCCCGGCCGTCGTCCAGGGTGGCCGCCAGCGGCTTCTCCACCAGCACGTGCTTGCCGGCGGCCAGCGCCGCCCTGGCCACCGGCAGGTGTGTCGCCGCCGGTGTCGCGATCGCGACCGCGGACACCCTCGGGTCGGCCAGCACCTCGGCCAACGACGCCGTCGCCCGGATCGTCGAGTAGCGGCCGAGCACCGACCGCGCCCGGTCGACGTCCAGGTCGCACAGGTACTCCAGGTGGAACGCTTCGGTGAGCTGTGCCGTGCGGACCAGGTTGGGCCCCCAGTAGCCGGCGCCGATCACCGCGAGCCCGAGCCGTTCGCCGGTTCTCATCCGCTCAGTCCCTTTCCCGTGTCGTCACCGGATAGTTCGCCCGCGGGCGGGCGGGCGTTTCACCGGTGACGTGCCGCGACGGCCGGACGACCATCCGAAGTGGAGCCATCAGTAGGCGCCGTGTCCGGACAGCACGGCACGCACGGTCTTCCAGAGGATCAGCGCGTCCGTGCGCGCCGTGTCCGGACAGCACGGCACGCACGGTCTTCCAGAGGATCAGCGCGTCC
>DATEPR010000380.1:0-3691 GCA_035273045.1 Pseudonocardiaceae bacterium
AACCCGACCGCGCCCGCCAGCGCCAGGTGGTCGAGGCCTACTTCGCCGCGGCGGCGTCCGGTGACTTCGAGGCGCTCGTCGCCGTGCTCGATCCGGACGTCGTGCTGCGGGCCGACTCCGGCGGGCCGGCGCTCACCACGATCCGGGGCGCGGCCAACGTCGCCAACGGCGCGCTGGCGTACCGGCGGACCGGCGACGGCCGGGTCACCGTCCGGCGGGTCCTGGTCAACGGCACGGTGGGCATGGTGTCGTTCCGGGACGGCGTGCCGCAGTCCGTGGTCGCCTGCACCGTCGTCGGCGACCGCATCGTCGAACTGGACATCCTGAACGACGCCGACCGGCTGCGCCGGCTGGACCTGTCCGCCCTGGCCGCCTAGGTCGCGATGTCCGGGTAGGGCAGCATCCGGTCACTGAGCCGGCGCGCGTACTCCAGTTGGAACCCCAGCGGTTCGGCGTGGTCGCGTTCGAACATGGCGATGAACAGGGTCAGCGTCAGGAACGGGTGCGCGCCCAGGTCGAACAGGGCCGGGTAGTCGTGGGTGGCCAGCGCGGTGCGCTCGTCGTCGGCGAACCGCAGCCACGTGCTGGACTCGCCGCCGTGGCAGTTGAGGATCCGATTGGCCTGCTCGGCTTCCCACCACTCCACCGTGCCGCGCGGGTCCTCGCGGTAGCGCTCGACGAGTTCGGGGTCGCGATCGACCGTGTACAGGAACTTGTTCAGCAGGTACTTGCTCACCGCGCCTCGCCCCCGGGGTACCAGGTGAAGTACGCCTCCATCGTGTGGAACAGGTCGTACGTGTCGACGTAGTCGGCCTTCCGGCCCTCGCCCGCCACACCCATCATCAGCATGAAGTCCATGAACCCGTGGGTGGCGTTGCCCGGGGCGTGCAGGCTGTCCAGCGTCACCTCGGACAGGCAGCCCTCGATGTCGCCGGTGCTGATCCACTCCACCGCCTTGCGGTCGAACTCCGGGTCGGGGCCGTGCGGGCCGAACTGCCGGGGGCCGCCCAGTTCCAGCGACAGGTGGCCGGTGCCGATGATCGCGACCCGCTGGTCGGACGGCCACGACTCGACCAGTTGCCGGATCGTCCTGCCGAGCTGCACGAACCGCTTCGGCCGTGGCAGGGGAGGAGCGAAGATGTTGGTGTACACGGGAACGATCGGCAGGTCGTGCTGCGGGCGCAGGGTGATGATCGGGCACGTGATCGAGTGGTCGATCCGCAGCTCGTTGGAGAACGCCAGGTCGAACCCGGCGTCCAGGCCCTCGCGCAGCAGGTGGCCGGACAGGTCCTCGTCACCCCGCAACAGCAGCCGGGGCAAGCCGAACTCGCGTTCCTCGTTGTAGAAGTTGCCGTCGTAGAACGGCGCCTTGCCGATCAGGAACTGCGGCATGTTGTCCAGCCACAACTGGTGGAAGTGGTCGGAGCCGACCATCACCAGCACGTCCGGCCGGGCCTTGGTCAACGTCTCGCGGAACGCCTCGATCTTGCGCACCCACTCGTCGGCGAACGGCGGCCGGCCCTCGCCGACGGAGGTGCTGGCCCGGTAGTAGAAGGGATGGTGCGTGGAGGCGATCACCGCGACCACTTCAGCCATGCGAACCTCCGAATGGCTCGACGGACTCGTTGTTCAGGTCAACGGACAGGAAGATGCGGTTGCCCACCGGGCGGCGCAGTTCCTCGGCCAACTGGCCGATCAGCCCGGCCGTCCTGGCCAGCAGGGCGAAGCCACGCAGCAACTCCAGCGGCAGGTCGATGTCGGCCAGCGCGGCACCGCACACGCCGGCGCCGTTGAGCGGCAGCCGCCGGCCCAGCACCTGTGGGTGCACCCTGCCGATCGCGGCGAACAGCGACAGGTGCGGCCCGAACAACCCTTCCTCGGCGGCGATCTCCATCAGCCTGGGCGTGCGCGGGTCCACCTCCTTGTGCACGTGATGGCCGAGACCGGGGACGAACCGTTTGGCGGCCCGCTGTTCGGTCACCGTGGCCAGGGCCAGTGCGTCCCAGCCGGCGTCGTCGGTGGGCAGCGGGCCGTCCTGCGCGGCCAGCGTGTCGTGCAGGAACCGGCCGGTGTCCTCGGTGACGCCGAGGAACCGCGACCCACCGCCGAGCAGGCCGGCGGCCAGCGCGCCCTGGATGGAGTCGGGCGCGGACAGGTAGGTCAGCCGGGTGACGATCGCGGTCGGCGTGAACCCGTGGTCGGCCAGCGCCGCCAGCACCGCCTCGAACACCCTGGTCTGGCCGGGGGTCGGCCGGCGCTGGGTGGCCAGCCAGTAGGCCAGTTCGCCGAACCCGACCTTGCCCATCACGTCCCGCGCCAGGTCCTGGCCGAGCAGGGTGATCGCGGTCGGCGACGACGCGCCCAGCGCGGTCGGGTAGGTGTCAGCCACGGTCGTCCTCCTGGAGCCACTTCCGCAGTTCGGCGCCGTGCTCGTCCAGCGCCGGCGGCGGCAGTTCGTAGCGCGGAGGCGTGCGGGACATGCGGATCGGGTGCCGGGTGGTCGGGACGCCGCCGACCTCGACGATCGGGTCCAGCCCGAACCGTTCCGCCATGGCGAAACCGCCGTCGATGGTGTTGATCGGCCCGCACGGCACGCCCACCGCGACCAGCGCGTCGAACCACTCGGTCGCGGTCCGGGTACGCAGCCGGTCGACCAGGATCGGCCGCAGTTCCTCGCGGTTGGCGGTGCGGTCGGCGTTGTGCGTGAACCGGGGGTCGTCCGGCACCTCGGGAATGCCCAGCACCTCGCACAGCCGGCGGAACTGGCCGTCGTTGGCGGCCGCGATGATCAACTCCTGGTCGGCGGCGGGCAGCGGCTCGTAGGGGAACACGCTCGGGTGCGCGTTGCCCATCCGGTAGGGCACCACACCACCGGCCGCGTAGGCGGAGCTGTGGTTGACCAGCCCGGTCAGCGCCGAGGACAGCAGGTTCACCTCGACGTGCTGGCCCTCGCCGGTGGCGTCCCGGTGCCGCAGCGCGGCCAGAATCCCGATCACCACGTGGTTGCCGGCCATCACGTCGAACACCGAGATCCCGGCCCGGTACGGCGGCCCGTCCGGGTCACCGGTCAGGCTCATCAGTCCGGAGATGGCCTGCACCATCAGGTCGTAGCCGGGCACGTGGGCTCCGGCGCCGGAGCCGAACCCGCTGATCGAGGCGTACACGATGCCGGGATTGCGCGCGCTGACACTGGGATAGTCCAGGCCGAACCGGGCCAGCCCGCCCGGCTTGAAGTTCTCGATCAGCACGTCCGCCCGCCGGGACAGTTCGTGCGCCACCTTGGCGTCCGCCGGGTCCTTCAGGTCCAGCGCAATGGACCGCTTGCCCCGGTTGACACCCAGGTAGTACGTGGAGATGTCGCCGCGGACGGGCGGCATCCAAGTGCGGGTCTCGTCGCCCTGCGGACCCTCCACCTTGATCACGTCGGCACCCAGGTCGGCGAGCAGCATGGTCGCGTACGGGCCGGCGAGCACCCGGGAGAAGTCCGCGATCAGCAGTCCGGACAGCGGAGCCGCGCCTGCTTCTGCCACCGTGAAGACCCCTTTCGCCGATTACCGGACGATTGTCCGCTGGTCGTATGTTAGGCGTCGACGGTGACGTGCGGCACCGCCTGGACCCGGGCGAAGTCGGCGCTGATCTCACCGGCGGCGTGCAGCAGCAGCGGCAGGTGGTGGCCGACCAGGTAGTCGAT
>DATEPR010000381.1:0-3815 GCA_035273045.1 Pseudonocardiaceae bacterium
GGCCGCGGCACTGTCAGAACGTGTCCAGCAGCCGGGGCGGCGTCCCCGCGGCCAGCAAGCCCAACGCGGCCACGTCCTCGGCCGGCCCACTCACGTGACCCGACGCCAGCAACTGGGCCGGCGCGACCACACCGCAGTACAGCGCGGCGAATCCGGCCACGCTCACCGTGACCGCGGCGTCGCCGCCACGCTTCAACTCCCCCACCCCGTCGGACACCGTCAACTCCCACGAGCCGGAGTTCCACGGCGCGAGGTCGTCGGTGAGCGCGAACGACGCCCGCCCGGCCACCTCGGCCGGCCAGCCGCGCGCCGCCACCGCGCCGGCCACGTCCACCGGCCGGTGCATCCACCGGTACGACTTGCGGGACGTGGCCAGTTCCAGCGGCACCAGGTCGGAAACGGCGTCCCCGCCGAGCAGTCCGATCCGCAGCTCCGGCACGACGGTGTGCCAACTGGACAGCACGGCGAGCAGGGTCCGGGCGGCGTCCGGGGCCAGTGCCAGCGCCTCGTGGACGGTGAGCGCGCCGCCCGGGCCGTAGCGCGCACCCCGGGTCCACCTCGCGTACGCCACGACGGAATCGCCGTCCGCCACCAGGGTCAGCCCGTCGGCGCGGTCCAGCGGCCCGTGATGCCTCGGCGCGTCGCGGGACAACATGCCGTTGCCGGTCGCCGCGACGGCCCGGTACACCTCGTGCGCCGCCGGGAGGTCGGCGTCGGTGCCGTCCCGGACGGTCAGTCCGGCCACCCCGGTCCTGGGCAGCGCCAGCGCCGGCACGGACCACTTGTCCACGCTGCCCACCGAGGCCCAGCCGAGCCGCCGGTACACGGTGGCGATGGACGGGAACAGCGCGCTGATCACGGCACCGCGCTCCCTGGCCGTGGCCAGCAGCCGCCCGATCAGCACCCGTGCCACGCCCTGCCCGCGCACCTCGGCCGCCACGGCGACACCGGCGATGTCCGCCGCGCCCACCAGCCGCCCGCCCCACCACTGCGAGTCGTGCAGGTCGATCGCCTGCCCCACGAGCCTGCCGTCGACGAACGCGCCGTGGTTGGTCGCGTGTTCGGGCAGCCGCGGCTCCGATTCGTCGTGCGGGTGGAAGCCGAAGGAGCGCCGGCTGAGCAGGTGGCTCGCGGCGGCGTCCGCCGGGTCGAGTTCCCGCAGATGCAGACCATCCGTCATGCGCCGAAGTCTATGGTGATCTCACCAGGCCCGATGCCCAAGGAGAGTGCCGGATGACCCAGGATCCCGAGCTGCTGTCCCGCGCCAACGCGCTGCTGGCCGAGCATCCGGTGGTGGACGGGCACAACGACCTGGCGTGGGCGCTGCGCAAGCAGGTGGGTTATCGGGTCGAGGAACGCGACATCGCGCGGGACCAGTCGGCACACCTGCACACCGATCTGCCGCGGCTGCGGGCCGGCGGGGTGGGCGCCCAGTTCTGGTCGGTGTACGTGCCGTCGTCGTTGCAGGGTGACCGGGCCGTGAGCGCGACCCTGGAACAGGTGGACTGCGTGCTCGGCCTGGTGGACCGCTACCGCGACCGGCTGCGCCTGGCCACCACGGCCGACCAGGTGCGGGCGGCGCGGGCGGACGGCCGGATCGCCTCGCTGATGGGTGCCGAGGGCGGCCACTCGATCGCCTGCTCGCTGGCCACGCTGCGCGCCCTGTACGCGCTGGGCGTGCGGTATATGACATTGACCCACAACGACAACACGCCATGGGCCGACTCGGCGACCGACGAGCCGGCCGCGCACGGGCTGACCCGGTTCGGCGAGGAGGTGGTGCGCGAGATGAACCGGCTGGGCATGTTGGTGGACCTGTCGCACGTCTCCGCGGACACGATGCGGGACGCGCTGCGGGTCACCCGGTCGCCGGTGCTGTTCTCGCACTCGTCGTCCCGCGCGGTGTGCGACCACCCGCGCAACATCCCGGACGACGTGCTGGCCCAGTTGCCGGGCAACGGCGGCGTGGCGATGGCCACGTTCGTGCCGGCGTTCGTGCTGCCGGCCGCCGCCGAGTGGAGCCGCGACCTGATCGAGCACCTGAAGGCCAACGGACACGGTTTCCCGCCGAGCACGCCGGAGGCGAGGGAGGCGCTGCACGCCTACGAGGCCGACCACCCGGCCCCGGTCGCGACGGTGGCCACGGTGGCCGACCACGTCGACCACATGCGTGAGGTGGCCGGCGTCGACCACGTCGGCCTGGGCGGCGACTTCGACGGCACCACGCACCTGCCGTCCGGCCTGGACGACGTGTCCGGCTACCCGAACCTGATCGCCGAACTGTTGCACCGTGGCTGGTCCGATGCGGACATCGCGAAGCTCACCTGGGGCAACGCGCTGCGGGTGCTGGGCGACGTCGAGGAGAGCGCCCGCGAGCTGTCCCGCTACGAAGCACCGTCGATCGCCACCATCGAGCAACTGGACGAGGTGGCGTCGTGAACGTCGTCGACGTCAAGGAGCGCAACCGGTACGAGCTGCGCGAGGGCGACGAACTGGTCGGGTTCGCCGAGTACCACTTCCACCGGGGCGAACTCGCCCTGCTGCACACCGAGATCCGCGACGAGTCCGGCGGCCGGGGGCTGGGCGGTGAACTGGTCCGCGGCGCGCTGGACGACGCCCGCGCCCGCGGGCTGAAGGTGTTGCCGTACTGCCCGTTCGTGCGCGGCTGGATGGCCAGGCACCCGGAGTACAAGGACCTCGTGCCGGACACCCACCAGAGCATGTTCGACTAGGGTTCGGTGAGCACGGCCGCGACTTCCGGGATGCGCGCCAGACAACCGGCGAGCAGGTCACCGGCCACCGTCACCGAGTCCACCAGCGGATGCTGCGCCAGCGCGGCCAACAACGACCGCCGCGACCCGGTCACCGCCGCCCGCGCGGCCAGCCGTTCCGCCGCCCTGACCTGTTGCACCAACCCGGACTGCGCCTGTGCCAACGGTGACACCGGCAGCGGCCGCGCTCCCCCGCCGTCCACCGCGCACGGCACCTCGACCACCATGTCGTCCGGCAACCCCGGCAGCGTCCCCTGGTTCGCCACGTCGAGCACCAGTTCGGCCGGCTCGTTCCGCGCCACGGCGGCGAGCACGGCCAGCGCCACACCTTCGTAGCCGGCGCCCTCGGGGGTCGCCGCACCGCCGCGTGCGTCCGCGAAGTAGGTGGCGCTGCGCTGCCGGACCGCCGCCGTCCACAGGTCCAGCGACCGCGCCGGATCGGCGGCCGCGGCCCGGTAGAAGTCGTCCTGCTGGCCGAGCAGGTACTCGCCCCGCGCGGCGCCGGACCGCACCGCCTCGCGGGTGAAGTAGTAGTAATACAGGTATTCGTTGGGGATCACGCCCAGGGTGCGCAGCCACGGCAGGCCGAAGATCGCGTCCTCCTCGGTGCCGGCCAGGGCGTCCCCGGCCAGCAGTCCGGGCAGCCGGTCCACGCCGTCGTGCACCAGCCGGCGCAGCCAGCCCAGGTGGTTGATCCCGGCGTAGTCGGCGAACGCCGGCACGCCCAGCAGGCCGGTGAGCCTGCGGATCAGCGCCACCGGCGTGTCGCAGATGCCGACCACCCGGTCGCCCAGCACGGTGCGCATCACCTCGGTGACGATGCCGGCCGGGTTGGTGAAGTTGATGACGAAGGCATTCGGTGCGGTGGCCGCGACCCGTTCGGCGATCCGCAGCGCGGCGGGAACGGTGCGCACGGCGTAGGCGAGCCCGCCGGCGCCGGTGGTCTCCTGGCCGAGCACGCCGGCCTCGCGGGCCACCCGCTCGTCGGCGACCCGCGCGGCGAGCCCGCCGACCCGGATGGCGCTGAACACGAAGTCGGCGCCG
>DATEPR010000382.1:0-10562 GCA_035273045.1 Pseudonocardiaceae bacterium
GGCTGAGCGTGCCTGGTCAGCACTACCACCACGTGAATACCGTCTGAGTACGGGTGAATGCGAACAGTAGTCGATCGGCGGAGGTGGAAGGATGGGCAAGCGAGATGGCGACCGTGACGGGCAGGGGCGACCTCAGCCAGAGAAATGGGAGAACTGGGGCAGCAAGGATGATCCGAACAAGCATGAAGGTGACGACGAGACGAAGTAGGACGTCACATCGATCGTGATCGACTGGCAGGAACGACTGGGGGTGCCTCGGGCGCCGTTCATTCCGTCCGTGGTGTGGGTCGACACCGGGGACGGGTTCGTGTCGGTGTCGCGCGATGAGGACAAGGCTCGGTGGTCCGCGATGGTGGCGGCGGACGAACCGATCGTCACGCAGGTGGACGACGGCACCACCGAGCCGGGCGGCACTGGCCTGCGGCCGTCCAGTTCGAGCAGTCAACCCTCGCTGGTCGCGGCGATGCTCGACGCACTCAGCCCGCTTGCCGGTCAACGGGTCCTGGAGATCGGCACCGGGACCGGCTGGAACGCGGCGCTGCTGTCCACCCGAGTCGGCGAGCAGGGCCACGTCGTGTCGGTCGAGGTGGACGCCGCTCTCGCTGACCAGGCCCGCCATTCGCTTGCCGCCGCTGGATTCTCGCCGACGGTGGTGACCGGGGACGGCACCAGGGGATATCCGGCCGACGCCCCGTACGACCGCGTGATCTGCACGGCATCCGTTCGCGCCGTTCCTCGGGCGTGGATCGAGCAGGCACGGCCCGGTGGCCGGATCGTGACGCCGTGGGGCACGGACTACGGCGACGACGCACTCACCTGCCTCACGGTGCACGACGACGGATCGGCGTCCGGGCGGTGTGGGATCAACCTGGCGTTCATGCGGGTCCGCGACCAGCGGCGGGACTTCCTCGAACCCACGACCGAGCAACTCGACGCGGCCGACGTGACCACGACCTCCCGCACCGCGCGGGAACTGTTCCAGATGGTCGACTTCGGCCACGCGGCGTTCACGATCGGCCTCCGCGTCCCCCATTGCCACCTGACCGTCGAGGACATCGACGACGACCACCGCCGCATCGAACTGCACGACGTTCGGTCGCGTTCCTGGGCGAGGGTGACCCTGGTACGCGGCCACGATCAATGGACCGTCCACCAGCTCGGTCCCCGCCGGCTGTGGCAGGAGGCCGACGATGCCTACGAGTGGTGGCGCACGTCGGGACGGCCCACGCCGGACCGCTACGGACTGACCGTCACGCCCGACGGCACGCACGACGTCCGGCTCGACGGCAGCGAACACCGCTGGTCGCTGGCGCTCTGACAGCGCAACGGTTTCCGGCTGGCTAGATGGCCTTCTCTCGGTCGGCCCAGAACGGTTCCCTGAGTTGGCGCTTCAGCACCTTGCCGGTGGCGTTCCTGGGCAGTTCCGCGACCAGTTCCACCGACTTCGGGCACTTGAACGACGCCAGGTGCTGCCGGCAGAAGGCCAACAACCCCTCGCTGTCGAACTCGACGCCCGGTTTCGGCACCACCATCGCCCGGCCGACCTCGCCCCACGTGTCGTCCGGTACGCCGATCACCGCGACGTCGGCCACGTCCGGGTATTCGGCCAGGACCCGTTCCACCTCGACCGGGTAGATGTTCTCGCCGCCGCTGATGATCATGTCCTTGATCCGGTCGGAGATGTAGAGGTAGCCGTCGGCGTCCAGGTAGCCGGCGTCGCCGCTGCGCAGCCAGCCGTCCTCGGTGAGCGCCGCCGCGTTCGCCTCCGGTTTGCGCCAGTAGCCGGCCATGAGCTGGCGGGTCCTCACCCACACCTCGCCGACCTCGTTCGGGCCGAGCCTTGCGCCGGTCACCGGTTCGACGATGGCCAGTTCCACCCCGGCGAGCGCCTTGCCGGCGGAGGTCAGCCGGTGCTCGTTCGCCTTGTCCCGGTGGTCGTCCGCGTCGAGCATGGTGACGCCGCCCGACGCCTCCGTCATGCCGTACACCTGGAAGAAGTCCACCGGGAACGTCTCCATGCTGCGGCGCAACAGCGGCAGCGGCATCGGTGAGGCGCCGTAGAACAACGCCACCAGGTTGCTGTAGTCGCGTTCGGCGACGCCCGGCACCTGGAGCATGAAGCCGAACACGGCCGGCACCAGGAAGGCGTGCGTGACCCGCTGCTCGACGATCTCGTTCACCAGCGACACCGGTTCGATGTCGCGCACGAGGACGATCCGGGCGCCGTGGAACAGGCCGACCAGCGCCCACGCCGACCCGCCGACGTGGAACAGCGGCATGGCCACCATCGACGAATCGCCCGGGCCGATCACGGTCACGTTGGCCGACGCCACCGAGTGCGCGGACAGGCTGGCGTTGGTCAGCATGGCGCCCTTGGGAAAGCCGGTGGTACCAGAGGTGTAGAGCTGTAGGAAGCACGCGTTGGGGTCCTGCGGGCCGGTGTCGGCGAGCGGTTCGTTGGCGGCCAGCCAGTCCTCGTACTCGTCGGCCTCGCCGCCCGCCACGATGACCCGCCGCACGGTCGGCAGGTCGTCCCTGATCTTGGCCAGCACGGGCAGGAACTCGGTTCCCACGAACAGGATCGACGCCTGGGCGTCGTTGATCACGTAGCGGACCTCGTCGGGCGCCAGGCGGAAGTTGACCACGGCGTTCGCCGCGCCGATCCGCAGGCACGCCAGGGACGTCTCGATGCACGCCGGGTGGTTCTTGTCCAGATAGGCCACCCGGTCGCCCGGCTGGAGCCCGGCGGCGACCAGGCCGGCCGCGTTGCGGTCGATCCGCTCGGCGAACTCACGCCACGTCCAGGCCCGGTCGCCGTAGTGCACCGCCTCGCGGTCGGGCGCGACCCGACGCCAGTGGTCGACGAGGTTGGCGACATCCTGCGGCAGTGCGTCCATCGGGGTCCTCCTGGTGCTGGGTTCCCGTCAGGATGCTCGATTTTCCCGCTCAGTGGGAGACCCCCGCTCCCTGGACCGTTACGGACGGTGTCCGGTCCGCGGGCGCCCACCGGCGGGCCAGCGTGGCGCACACCATGAGCTGGATCTGGTGGAACAGCATCAGCGGCAGCACGACGAGCCCGACGGTCCCGGGGAAGAACACCGCGGCCATCGGCAGCCCGGCGGACAGGCTCTTCTTGGAACCGCAGAACACGATCGTGATCCGGTCGGCGCGGTCGAAGCCCAGCCGGGTCGCCGCCGCCCACGTGAGCACCAGCGCCAGGCCCAGCAGCACGAGGTCCACGCCGGCCAACTCGACCAGCCGCAGTGGCGCGAGCCGGTGCCAGATGCCGGCGACCACGCCCTCGCTGAACGCGGTGTACACCACCACCAGGATCGAACCCCGGTCGACCAGGCCGACGAGCCGCTTGTGCCCGGTCACCCAGCCGGCGATCCAGCGCCGGCACGACTGGCCGAGCAGGAACGGCAACAGGAGTTGCAGCACGACGTCGCCGACCGACCGCACCGACAGCGCACCGCTGTTGGTGGACACCAGCAGCCCGACCAGCACCGGCGAGACGAACACGCCGACCATGCTGGACAGCGACGCGGCACACACCGCGGCCGCCACGTTGCCCCTGGCGATCGACGTGAACGCGATGGACGACTGGACGGTGGACGGCAGCATGCACAGGAGCAGCACACCGGTGTACAGCGACGGCGTCAGCACCGCCGGCACCAGCATCCGCGCGGCCAGGCCGAGCAGCGGGAACAGGACGAACGTGGACGCCAGCACGGTCACGTGCAGCCGCCAGTGCCGCAGCCCGGCCAGTGCCTCGGCGGGGGACAGCCGCACACCGTAGAGGAAGAACAGCAGCGCGATGGCGACCGTCGTCACCACACCGGCCACGCCGGCCGCCGCTCCCCGCGCGGGCAGCAGCGAAGCCACCGCCACCGTCGCCAGGATCGCGACGATGAGCGGGTCGACGCGCAAGCGGGCCATGGCACCAGTCTCGGGGGCGGCAGGCTCAGTGTGAAGACCGATAACCGGTCTCACTGCTATCACGTATCGTGATGACATGTTCGAGCCGGTACTGCTCCGCACCTTTCTGACGGTGGCCGAGGCCGGTGGGTTCAGTTCGGCCGCCCGGCGGCTGGGCCTGCGCCAGTCCACGGTCAGCCAGCACGTCCGCAAGCTGGAGGCCACCACCGGACGGCCGCTGTTCCACCGGGACACGCACTCCGTCGAGCTCACCGGTGACGGGCAGGCGATGCTCGGCTTCGCCCGGTCGATCCTGGCCGCGCACGAGCGCGCGCTGGCCTACTTCGCCGGGCCGGAGCTGCGTGGCCGGCTGCGGTTCGGCGCGTCCGAGGACTTCGTGCTCAGTCACCTGCCGGACATCCTGCGCCGCTTCCGCGCCAGCCATCCCAGGGTCGACCTCGAACTCACCGTCGACCTGGCCAGCGTGCTGTACGACAAGGTGCTGGCCGGCGACTTGGACCTGGTGCTGGGCAAGCGGCATCCGGGGGAGCGGCACGGCCGGGTGATGTGGCGGGAACCGTTGGTGTGGGCCGGCATTCCGGAAACCCGCCTGCCGGCGGACGAACCGGTGCCGTTGATCGTGTACCCGCCGCTCAGCGTCACCCGCGCCCGCGCGCTGGACGTGTTGCGCCGGTCCGGACATGCCTGGCGAGTGGTCTGTACCAGCGGCAGCATCAGCGGCATCCGGGCCGCCGCACTGGCCGGTGTCGGCATCGCGGTGTTCGCCAGGGGCCAGGTGCCGGCCGGTCTCGTGCCGCTGCCGCCGACCGCCGCCGAACGGCCGCTGCCCGATCTCGGGGACGTCGAGTTCGTGCTGACCCACCGGCCCGTCGGCCGGTCCCCGGCGGCCGACGCGCTCGCCGACGCGATCGCCACCGAAGCCGACCACCTGCGTTTGACGCTCGCTTGACACGGGCACGAGACACCGGAGTAGAACCAGAACGCTCGCGTGTTTCGACCGAAGGGGAGCCCATGCGTCATTCCTTGGTCCGTACCCGAACCGCGATCATCGTCCTCGCCACGGCCGCACTGGCGTTACCCGCCGTGCCGTCGACCGCCGCGCCGGCGCCCGTCAAGGAACCGGTCGCCGTCGGCACCGGTGGTGCCGTCGTGTCGGACACCATCCAGTCCACCGAGGCGGGCCTCGCCGTCCTGCGGGCCGGCGGCACCGCGGCGGACGCGGCCGTCGCCGTCGCGTCGACCCTCGGCGTCACGGACCCGTTCGTCGCCGGCATCGGCGGTGGCGGCTACCTCGTCTTCTACGACGCGCACACCCACCAGGTGACCACGATCGACGGCCGCGAGACCACGCCGGCGGCCGACGACCAGAACCTGTTCATCGACCCGGCGACCGGCAAGCCGCTGCCGTTCCCGACCGCCGTGACCAGTGGCATCTCCGTCGGCGTGCCCGGCACCCTGATGACCTGGCAGCAGGCGTTGCGCCGCTGGGGCAGGTTCAGCCTGGCGACCGACCTGAAGCCGGCGGAGCACGTGGCCGGCCAGGGCTTCCCGGTGACGGCGACGCTGCGCGAGCAGGACAGGGAGAACGCCTTCCGGTTCGACCAGTTCAGTTCCACCGCCGCGCTGTTCCTGCCCGGCGGGCAACTGCCGGAGGTCGGGTCGATCCTGCGCAACCCCGATCTGGCGGCGACGTACCGGCAGATCGGCCGGCAGGGCGTCGGCGCGCTGTACGGCGGCTCGATCGGCGCCGACCTGGTGCGGACCGTGCGCAACCTGCCACTGGCCCCCGGCGCCACGCTGGTGCCCCGGCCGGGCAAGATGACGCTGGCCGACCTGGCCGGCTACCGGGCTCCGTTCCAGGCGCCGACGCACGTGAACTACCGGGGTTTCGACGTGTACGGCATGGCGCCGTCCTCCAGCGGTGGCACGACGGTCGGCGAGTCGCTGAACATCCTGAGCAACTTCGACCTGAAGTCGGAGACCAGGGTTCAGGCGCTGCACCACTACCTGGAGGCCACCCGGCTGGCGTTCGCCGACCGCAACCGCTTCATCGGCGACGCCCGGTTCGTCGACGTGCCGGAGCAGCAGTTGCTGTCCCCGGCGTTCGGCCGGCAGCGCGCCTGCCTGATCGACCCGAACCACGCGCTGACCAGTCCGGTCGCACCCGGTGATCCGTTCGCCGGCAGCGGGAACTGCACGCCGACCCAGCCCACCGACGCCCGCCAGCCGGACGAGGGCACCAACACCAACCACTTCGTGGTGTCCGACCGGTGGGGCAACGTCGTCTCCTACACCAACACCATCGAGGAGTTGGGCGGCAACGGAATTGTCGTGCCGCACCGCGGTTTCCTGCTGAACAACGAACTGACCGACTTCGACTTCACCCCGCTGCAGGCCGGCGTCCCCGACCCGAACCTGCCGGCGGCCGGGAAGCGGCCGAGGTCCAGCATGTCGCCCACCATCGTGTTGCGGGACGGCCGGCCGTTCCTGGCCGTGGGTTCGCCGGGCGGCGCCAGCATCATCACCACGGTGTTGCAGATCCTGGTCAACAAGATCGACTTCGGGATGAGCCTGGAGGACGCGATCGCCGCGCCACGGGCGTCGCAGCGCAACTCCGCGACGAGCCAGGCGGAACCGGCGTTCATCGCGGCTCCCACGACACCCGGCCTGGAACAACTCGGCCAGTCGTTCGCGATCAGCGACACGTCACCGCTCAACCCGTCGATCACCATCCCGCCGGACATCGGCGCCGCCACCGGCCTGCAGTTCCTCGGCCACGGCAAGGTGATCGCCGCCGGTGAACCGGTCCGCAGGGGCGGCAGCGCGGCGGCGGTGGTGCACCCGGAGCACTAGACCACGCGGCGCTAGACGACACAGCGCAGCGGGCCGCCGTGCCACGCGATCGCGTCCGCCATGGCGATGACCATGTCGAACGGCGTGCCCGCCGCGTCGGCGTAGGCGCGGTGCAGGTTGAGCACGATCCGTTCGGCGTCCGGCCAGTCGGCGAACTCGCCGAGATCGCACGCCGTCGCGGCGGCCAGCGGTGGCGCGCCGGCGGCCCGGCCGCGTTCGGTCACGTCGGCCACGAGCCGGTAGTAGCGCTCCAGTCCGGCCAGCACGTCCGGCAGGTCGGCACCCCGGATCAGCTCACCGTGCCCGGGCACCACGATCTGCGCGCCGAACCCGGCCAACCAGTCCAGCGACCGCAGCGCACCGTCCACCGAACCCATCATCACCAGCGGCGTGATCCGGTGGAACACCAGGTCACCGGTGAACAGCACGCCGTCGTCCGGCAGCCACGCCACCACGTCGCCCGCGGTGTGGGCGGCGTAGCCGGGGTGGCGCAGCTCGATCCGGTGCTGGCCGGCGAACACGGTCAGTTCGTCGCGCAGCACGACGGACGGCGGCCGGATCTCGGTGACACCCCAGTCCGGTGTCGGCGACCAGACCGGTGGCGTCTCGGTGAGGATGAAGTCGGCGAGCAGGCCCTCGCGGGTCTTCTCGTGTGCGATCACGGTGGTCTCGGCCGGCAGGACCGCGTTGCCGTAGGTGTGGTCGCCGTGCAGGTGGGTGTTGACCGCGATCCGCGGCGGCGCACCGCCGGTCGCGCCGGCCACGGCGGCCAGGAACCGCTCGGTGCGCCGCCGGGTCGCGCACGTGTCGACCAGCACGACGCCGTCGTCACCGTGCACCGCCCCGGCGTTGTTCACCCACCAACTGCCGTCCGGCTGGTGCCACGCGTAGACGCCGTCGGCCACCGTCACCAGTTCCGGTTCGTCGGTCATCGGGCCATTGTGGCGCAGGCACCTGGTGACCCGAACCAGCACGAGCCGCGTCGCCAGGTGCGGCCGGCCGTGCCATTCTGGCGACCATGAAGCGCACGTTGCACCTGACCGGCGATCCCGAGGCCGACAAGCTGCTGTCCACCGACCCGTTCGCGCTCCTCACGGGTCTGCTCCTGGACCAGCAGTTCCCGATGGAGCACGCCTTCGCCGGCCCCAAGAAGATCGCGGACCGGATGGGCGGCTTCAGCATCACCAAGATCGCCCAGTCCGACGTCGACGAGTTCGTCGAACTCTGCGTGCGGCCGCCGGCCATCCACCGGTACGGCGGATCCATGGCCCGCCGGGTCCACGCCCTGGCCAATCACGTGCTGGAGCACTACGACGGCAAGACCGAGAAGATCTGGCAGGCCGGCAACCCGGACGGTAAAGAGGTGCTGCGCCGGGTGAAGGCGTTGCCCGGCTACGGCGACCAGAAGGCGCGGATCTTCGTTGCCTTGCTGGGCAAGCAGTTGGGCGTCACCCCGGACGGCTGGCGGGAGGCGGCGGGCGCCTACGGCGAGGAGGGCTCCCGGCGGTCCATCGCCGACGTCACCAGCACGCAGACGTTGGCCGAGGTGCGGGCGTTCAAGAAGGCGGCCAAGGCGGCCGCCAAGGCGACATAGCCTGGTTTCCAGCCTTATTCTCAGCCGATGACCAGCACAGCTGCCGCCGCCCGGACGCGCTTGGTCACCCGGTTCCGGCTGCCGGCCGGTGGCGGTACCCGACCGGCGTGGCTGCCGGTGTGGTCGAAGCCGGCCGCGATGCGGGCGGTGCGCGCGACCGTGGTGGTGCCCGGCCTGTTCGCGTTGACCTACCAGGTCGTCGGCGACCTGCAGATGGCGACGTTCGCCGCGTTCGGCGGGTTCGCCACGCTCGTGCTGGCGTCGTTCGGCGGCCGGACCCGCGACAAGCTGGTCGCCCACCTCGGCCTGGCCCTGGTGGGCAGCGTGCTGCTGGTCGTCGGCACCGCCGTCAACTCGTCGGTCCTGCTCGCCACGCTGGTGACCATCCCGGTGGCGTTCGCCGTGCTGTTCGCCGGGGTGGCCGGCCCGAACGCGGCGTCGGCCAGCACGGCGGTGCTGCTGCTCTACGTGCTGCCGGCCGCGTCACCCGGCACGATCGACATGATCCCGTCCCGGCTGGCCGGCTGGTGGCTGGCCACCGTCACCGGCACCGCGGCCGTGCTGCTGTTCTCGCCGAAACCGGCCGGCGCCGTGCTGCGCGACGCGGTCGCGGACACCGCTCGCGTCCTCGGCGACCAACTGGCCGCGGCCCTCGCCGGCGACAACGACCAGGCACACCGCGACCGGGCACTGGCCGCCAAGCACCAACTGCTGGCCACGTTCACCGCGACGCCGTACCGGCCGACCGGACTGGCCACCGCCGACCAGGCGCTGAACAGCCTGGTCGGACTGCTGGAGTGGTGCTGGTCGGTGATCAACGACAGCCTCGTCGAGTACCACGACCTCAGTGGCGTCGACCCCGTGGAACGGCGACTGCTCGCCGACACCAGTGCCACCCTGCTGGACATCGAGGCCGTGCTGCGCGGCGAGCCGGGCCGGCCGGAACTGGAATGCCTGGAACGCAGCCTCGCCGCCAGCGTCGAACACCTGCGCGCGGTGCGCGGCGACGGCCCTGCCTATGTCGACGCCGTCCACCTGTCCTTTCACGCCCGCACCACGGCCGTCGCCGCGCACACCGCGCTCGCCGACGCGCTCATCGCCGCCGGCCGCGCCGACCAGGACATCGTGGTCGGCAGGCGGCGCCGCTGGTACGGCGTCGGCCTGGCCGCCGAGGACTCGCTGCGGGAACGGCGACTCGGTGGGCTGACGTCGGTCGCGGAGGCGGTGTCCCGGCACGCCAGCCTGCGATCGGTGTGGGTGCTCAACAGCGTGCGCGGCTCGGTCGCGCTGGCGGCGGCCGTCGCCGTGGCGGACCTGACCGGTGTGCAGCACGGCTTCTGGGTGGTGCTGGGCACGCTCTCGGTGTTGCGCACCAACGCGGCCGCCACCGGCGCCACCGCGCTGCGGGCGCTGGTCGGCACGGCGGTCGGCTTCGCCATCGGCGCGCTGCTGCTGATCGCCATCGGCACCAGTGGACCCGCGCTGTGGACGGCGCTGCCGGTGGCCGTGCTGGTCGCCGCATACGCGCCGGGCGCGCTGCCGTTCACCGCCGGGCAGGCCGCGTTCACCGTGGTGGTGTCGGTGTTGTTCAACCTGCTCGTGCCGGCGGGCTGGCAGATCGGTGTGGTGCGGATCGAGGACGTGGCGCTCGGCTGCGCGGTCAGCCTGGTGGTGGGCGTGCTGTTCTGGCCGCGCGGTGCCGCCGCACTGGTGGCCGACGACCTGGCCGACGCGCTCCGCACCAGCGGCACCTATCTCACGTATGCCGCCCACTGGGCGCTCGGCCTGCGCGACGCGGTGCCCAGCCCGTCGGCCGCGATCGCCGCGAGCGCCCGACTGGACGACGCGATGCGCGGTTTCCTGGCCGAACAGGGCGCCAAGAAGGTGCCGAAGGAGACCCTGTGGCGCCTGGTCGGCGGCGCCATGCGCGCCAGGCTCACCGCCCACTCCCTGGCCGGCCTGCCCAGCCCCGGCACCGACCCGGACCCGGTACGCACCAGCATCGGCCAGCAGGCCGACCAGCTGGCCGCCTGGTACGACCACCTCGCGTCCCGCCTCGACCGCACCGACCACGGCGACGTGCCGCTGCTGTCCCCGCCCGAGTTCCGCGACCCGGCAACGGACTCGGCGGCCACCGACCTGTGCACGGCCCTCTGGGTCGGCGAACACCTCCGCC
>DATEPR010000383.1:0-7174 GCA_035273045.1 Pseudonocardiaceae bacterium
GTCCACGTCGGCCCGCAGTTCCCTGGCCGCGGCCACGGCGCCGGCCGCGCTGCCCAGCGACAGCAGCCGCGCCCGGCCGTCGGCGACCACGACGGCGGCCAGCCGTTCGCCGGACACCACGAAGCTGAGCAGCGCCCGGTCGCCGAGTTCGGCGACGACGTCGTCCAGACCGGCGATCGGCCGCGCCCTGGCCCACGGCCCGGACTGCCAGCCGAGCCGCTTGATCTCCCGCTGCAACGCGGCGTGCCGGGCGGCCAACTCGGTGACCTTGTGGCCGGCCAGCCGCGCCTTGCGCATCTCGGCGGACAGCACCCGGTTCTGCTGCACCAGTTCGGTGAGCTCGGGATCGTCCATCGGTGGCAGCGGTTCGTACCGGTAGATCTGTGCCCTGGTCCGTTCCAGCCAGGAGAACAGCCGCCGGGCCGCGCCCCGCGGCTCGTCCAGCACCAGTCGTACGGCCAGTTCGCCGAGTTCCCTGCCGTGCACCGCGGTGCCGCTGGCCATCTCCAGGCCGCCCATGCGGTCCCGCATCCGGCCCAGTTCGGTGAGTCCGCCACGGGCCTGGGCGAACGCGGCCCGGCGATTGCCATGTGCGACGGCGAGTTCGGCGCGGCACAGCCGGCGCAGCATCCGGTGGTCCACCGGCGTCACCTGGCGCGGCGCGGGCACCAGCGCCAGTTGCGCCTCGGCCTCGGCGACATCCTTGCGGCGCAACAACATCCGCACCGCGAGCAGCCGGGCCAGCGCGGACTCGTCGGCCAGCCGCAGCGCGGCCAACTCGTCGGCGAGTTCGAGCGCCCTGCCGGGCAGCGCCGCTGGCACCCTGCCCTTGGCGAGCGCGTCGACCGCCTCGGACCGCAGCCGCAACAACGAAGCGATGGCCGCCCACACCGGATTGCCCAGCCGCACGAACCGCCGCCGGGCGGAGCTGGCCAGTTTCCGCGCCGTCGCGTGGTCTCCGTCCACCAGGGCCGCGGACGCGCGGGTCACCTCGGCCACCGCGAGGTTGCGGTGGTCGCGTTGCCGGCGGAACGCGGGCAGCGCCTCGTCCAGGTGGCGGGCGGCCTCCTCGCCGAGACCGGCCGCGAGCAGCGCGTCGGCCTGCGCGATCCGCAGCAGCGGCAGGATGCTCGGGTCCAGTTCGGTCAGTGCGTTGTTGGCGTCCCGGTAGTGCCGCAGCGCGCCGGGGATGTCGTTCATCTGCCAGGCGACGATGCCGAGATTGTGGTGCGCCTTGGCGCCCAGCAGCGCCAGCCGCTCGTGGTCGTCACCGTTCGCCGGGCCGGCCTCGACCACCTCGATGCTGCGCCGCAGGTCCCGCAGCGCCTGCACGGGCCGGCCGGCCTGCGAGTTGGCCAGGCCGCGGTTCATCAGGTTGCTGCCCAGGGCGAACGGGTCCGGGTGGCCGCGCGCCGCCTCCCGGTCGCCGACGGCGACGGCCCGGTCGAGCACGTCGATGCTCTCCTGGTAGCGGCCGATCCGCATCAGCATCAGCCCGTGCTGGGCCTCGATGGTGGCGTCGAGTTGCGCCCGCAGCACGGGATCGGGCACGGCGGGCAGGACCGTGCTGGCGGTCCGCAGGTGGGCCAGGCCGTTGTCGAAGCCGTTCTCCTCGGCGTCGCTGAACGCGAGGCTGATCAGGATGCGCACCCGCAGTTCGGCCTGGTCCGGCGCGCTCGTGTCGTCGCCGAGCAGCCGCAGCGCGCGCCGCAGGGACAGCACCGCCTCGTGCGGGCGGAACGCGTTCATCGCCATCCGCGCGGACCGGTAGAGTTCGTCGGCCCGTTGCCGCCGGGCCGCTGAATCCTCCGATCGAGAACGCAGCCGTTCCGGTGCGGGTGACGCGGACACAGGGATATATCACCACATGTCCGGCGGACGGGTACGTCCACCCGCCCGGCGATCACGTTTTAACTCGGTCGGCCTACAGCACGATCGTCGGCGTAACCACGGACCGTGGCCGCTGGCCGGCCACGTGCACGACGATCTGGGTGATCCCCTTGGGGACGTCGTCCAGGACGAACCGGCCGCCCTCGTCGGCCGTCGCGGTGACCGGGTCGTGCCCCTCCACGCGCACCTCGACGGTGTGCGCGCCGCCCGGCACGAGCCAGCCGTCGAACCGGTTGCCGTTGGTGGCCGGTGCGAGGCTGACCATGACGGTGAGGTCGCCGACGGTGAACGTGATCGTGTCCGGTGCGACCGAACCCCGCACCCCGGCCAGTTCGCCCTCCCGCTGCCAGCGGGCCACCTCGAACTCCAGGTCGTCGAGGTCCATCGCGAAGCGGATGCGGTCGGTCATGCCCTCGGGCACCGGATCGGCGAGTTCCAGCACGGTGGCCAGTTCGGCCAGCAGCAGCGCGTCCTGTTCGGGCAGACCGAGGTCCACCGGGTGGTCGCCGGTCGGTGAATTTCCCGACGGGCGCTCGGTCGGACTCACGACGTGCCTCCTTCACTGGTGAGATAGTCGCGCAGGGTCGCGATGCAGCGACCGCGGGTCGGTCCGATGCTGCCGCGGCGCATGTTCAGTTGCTGGGCGACGCGGTCGTACTCGACGCGCCCGCCGACCACGGTCAGCAGCAGCAGTTCCTGGCACCGTCGCGGCAGCCGGCGGAACGCGCGCCACAGCGACCGGTCGCGGTCGGAGCGCAGCGCCTCCTCCTCCGGCAGGCCGTCCATGCTGACCAGTTGTTCCGCCGCCTCGTCGGCGAGCGGCTGGACGCGGTCGGCGCCGCCGCGGTGGCGAGCCGCCTCGCGGCGGGTGGTGGTGATCAGCCAGCCGGCCAGGGCCTTCGGCTCGGCGACCGAGTGCAGGTTGCGCAGCAGCGTCAACCACACCGTCTGCACGACGTCCTCGGCGACGGTGCGGTCCAGTCCCTGGGCCCTGGCCACCTTCCACACCAGTGGGCTCAGGTCGGTGACGATGGCGTCCAGCGCTCGCCGGTCGCCGTCGCGAGCGGCCACCAGGCAGGCGGCGTGCCGCGTGTGCCCGGTCAGCTCCGACCAGGGGGCGCTGTCCGTGATCGTCGGCCCGTTGCTCATCCGCACACTCCCGTCGCGCCCCCCGCTGCCCTGATCCGCACACCAACCCGGCCTCACCATTCAGGAGCAGCGAGAACAGCACCAGATACACAGCGGACCCGAAGTCACTCGAACGGAGTATATGACCGCCGTGCGGCCGCCCGGACGCGGAACCGGGGCGGCCGGCTGGTCGCCGCGCCGCCCCGACTCCGACCCGCGCCGGCTCACCCCCCGGCGTCGTTCTTCTTCGCCACATGGGCGCTGGGCAGGCTGCCGTCCATCGGACGCACGCCTTGCTTCTCCACGTGAGCACTCGGCAGGCTGCCGTCCATCGGGTGGACGCCGTTCTGCTCGGCCTGCTCGGTGTGCGCGCTGGGGAGACTGCCGTCGTTCGGCGTCACCTCGTGCGCGCTGGGCAGGCAGCCGGCGTCCGGTTGCGTGCCGTCGTCCTGGCTCGGCTGGATCGACGCGGCCGCGCCGACGGTGTCGTCGGACCGCTGGACGTCGGTCTCGGCGCTGGTGCTCATCTCCATCCCCCATCTGTCAGCACAATGACAATAAGTAACACGCACACTGGTCGGATTGGTGCATCCGGCCTACTGTGGGACGATCTTGCCCGCGCAGCGTGACCACACGATGCCGCATCAACCTTCGGATGGGTGAATAGTTCCCCGCACAACACCCGATCGGACTAGCGCTGTGTCGCGCTCGAAACCTTCCCGGCGCCGGTGTCCGGAACAGGGCGAGTCGGCCCCTTTGCACCCCCAGCGGCAAAGGGGCCGACCCGCCGACCGCGATGCGCCGACTCCCCCGTCGACCGTCGGCCCCCCAGCCGGGCGGTCGCCCCCCTCTGGCCATCGCACCGTGGCTGCGTTCGATGTGGTGAAGCAGCCAACACCAATGAAGAGCAGGGGTACGACACTCAGATACCTGGCCCTTCGGGACTTTTCCACCGTCGATCGACATCGGCCCGCTGACCTGGTGATTCACTGCCCGGCTTGCCGGCTTCACCGGCCAAGATCCCCCGAACGGAGCAGTGCCACCGGTCGATGTGACGGTCCGTGGGGTCGCGCACGGCGAGCGGGGCGACGGCGGCGCTCACCAGGATGACCGCGGCACCCGCGGTGAGCACGGTGGGCAGCCGGGCCGAACCGGCGAACCCGGCGCCGAGCAGCGCGCCCGCCACGTCGGCCGCGGCGTCAGCGGCGTAGAACGCGGCGCCCACCCTGCCCAGCGGTTCCGGCGGTGACCCGCGCTGGATCGCGGTCTCCACGGTGACCAGCAGGACCGAACCGGGCAGACCGGCCAGTCCGGTGGCGACGATCGCGACCGGGATGGCCGGCGCGTTGGCCAGTACCGCGTAGCAGACGCCGACGCCGGCCAGTCCGCCGGACAGCGGCCACCGGGCCGGCCGGTCACGGACCAGCCGGCCGCCCAGCGGGGCACCGACCAGGAAGCCGGCACCGAGCGCGGACAGCTGCCAGCCGATGGCGTGCGGATGGTCGCCGAACCGGGTGGTCATATAGGGGATCAGCAGTGCGGTGAACACGCCGTTGGCGGTGAAGTACGCGACGCACAGCGGCAGCAGCCAGCGCAGCACCGGCCGTCCGGTGATCACCCGCAGCCCGTCGCGCAGTTCGACGAGCACCGCGGCCACGGTCCGGTCGGCCCGCGTGGTCGCCGGCCGGCGGCCGGTGAGCGCGACGGCCCCGGCCGCGACGAGGTAACTGGCCATGTCGGCGAACACCAGCCCGGGCAGCCCGAACCCGATCAACACCAGCACGCCTACCGGCGGACCGGCGAGCTGGACGACACCGCCGGTGACGCCGAGCAGCGCGTTGCCGCCAGCCAGCGCCGGACCGGTGCCGAGCACGGCCGGCCGCAGGGCGCGGGCCGCCGGGCGGAAGAACATCGTGCCGACGCTCTCCGCGAACAGGGTCGCGTAGACCCAGCCGACCCGGTCCGGCCGGTCGGCCAGCAGGAAGCCGGCCAGCACCACGCCCCGCGCCAGGTTGGCGGCGATCAACACGCGGCGGCGGTCCCAGCGGTCCACGAACACGCCGGCGACCGGACCGGCCAGCAGCGCCGGCAGCGCCTCGGCGGCCAGCGCCAGGCCGGTTGCGGTGGGCGAGCCGGTCAGTTGGAACACCCGGTAGGGCAGGGCGACGACGAGCAGCGACGAACCGAGACCGGACACGAGGTCGCCGATCAGCAGGAAGCGGAAGTCCGGCAGCCTCAGTGCGTCCAGCACCATGCGACAGTATTCTGACAGAACAGTTGATCGCAACGACTGTTCTGAGAAAGTAGGGCACGTGGACGCGACGGAACTCGGGCCACGGCTGCGGGCCGAGCGGACGGCCGGCGGGCGGACGATCGCGTCCGTCGCCACCGACGCCGGGCTTTCCGTGCCCTACATAGCGAATCTGGAGAACGGCAGGGGCAACCCGACACTGTCCGCGCTGACCCGGCTGGCGAACGCGCTCGGCCTGCGACTGGACGTCGATCTCGTGCCGGACGAACCGGTGCGGCGACCGGAGCCGTCCGGTGCGGCGCTGCGGTTCGCCAGGACGCCCCGGTTCCGGGACGAGGCCGCCCGGCTCGCCGGCCGGACCGGCGTACCGGAACAGGTCGCCCGGCAGCGGCTGCTCGGGCTGCTCGCCGCCGCCCAGGCGGTCACCGGCGCCGAACTGGCCACCACCGACTGCCACCGGTTCCTGGACGCCGTCGTACTGGCCACACTCGACGAAAGGCGCTGACCGGAGCGGCGTTGTGACGGCGAACCGGCCACCACCGATATGGCTGTCGAGGCCGTCGCCGCCGCGTTCCCAGGTGACTGCCAGCAATCCCGCAGACAATCTCCAGCTTGTCTGGACAGGCTCGGCACAGCACACCACGCACACCGCTGCGTGGCTCACGCGGAGGAGGAATGAGGAACCCCGTGCTGTTCAGACACCGAGTGCGTCTCACCAAGCGATGGGTGATCGTCACTGCCGCGATCGTGGTGGTGTTCGCCGGTGGCGGCGTCGCGGCGTGGGTCGCCACTCGCCCGGCGAACGCGGCGACGACCACCGCTTCCGCCACGGCCACGCTGACCACTCTCCGGCAGACCCTGTCGTCCTCGGGCACCATCGAGCCGGCCCAGCAGTCCGATCTCAACTTCGCCGTGTCCGGTCAGGTCACCGCGGTGAACGTGGTGCAGGGCCAACACGTCACCAAGGGTCAGGCGCTGGCCACGGTGAACTCGGCGTCGCTGGCCGCGAACGTGGCGCAGGCCCAGGCGACCCTGTCCTCGGACCAGTCCCGGCTGTCGTCCGACCAGGACTCCGGCGCGTCGTCCACCCAGGTCAACGCCGACCAGGCGGCCGTGAACGCGGACCAGAACCAGCTCGACGAGGCCCGCACCGCGCTGTCCGAGGCAACGCTGACCAGCCCCATCGACGGCACCGTCGCGTCGGTCGACCTGACCGTCGGGCAGCAGGTCGCCGCCGGCGGCAGCGGTTCGTCCGGCGGCAACGGCGGCAACGGCGGCTCGGGCTCCGCCGGCTCCGGCTTGGGCTCCGGCGGGGGCGGCGGCGGTCTCGGTGGTGGCGCGGCCAGTGACTCGTCATCGTCGAGTTCGTCCTCCAGCGACTCCAGCAACCAGATCGTGGTGATCTCCGACGGCACGTACGTGGTGAACGGGACGGTGGACGACACCGAGGTCGGCCAGGTGAAGGTCGGCGACCAGGCGGTGATCACGCCGGCCGGCTCGACCACGCCGGTGTTCGGCACCGTCACGTCGGTGGCGATGCTGGCCTCGTCCTCGTCGTCCGTGCCCAGCTACCCGGTGACGATCGGCGTCACCGGCACACCGCCCGGCCTGCACCCGGGTGCCAGCGCGACCGTGCAGATCATCGTGAAGCAGCTGACCAACGTGCTCGCCGTGCCGACCGTGGCGCTGCACTTCCAGAACGGCAAGACCGTGGTCGACCGGGAGGTCGGCGGCAAGCAGGTCGCCACGACGGTGACCACCGGCATGACGTCCAACGGCGAGACGCAGATCCTCAGTGGACTGTCCAATGGGGACCAGGTCGCGGTGCCGAACATCCAACGAGGTGGCGCGACCACGACAGGGGGCCGTGCCGGGCTCGGAGGTTTCGGTGGCGGCCGGGGCGGA
>DATEPR010000384.1:0-10117 GCA_035273045.1 Pseudonocardiaceae bacterium
TAGGCGTGGCCGAACCTGGCCCGGCCGGCCTCGGTGAGCAGGAACAGCTTGGCCGGGCGGCCCCTGCCCCGCCGGCCGCGCCGCGGCGCCTCCCGGGTGCCGACCTCGCCGTCGGCGACGAGTGCGTCCAGATGCCGGCGCACCGCGGCCGGGCTCAGCCCGAGCGCGTCGGCGATCAGCGCCGCGGTCACCGGCCCCCGCTCCAGCAGCAGTTTCGTCACCGCCTGGCGGGTCCGGCCGTCGGTGTGCCCAGCGGAACCCCCGGCCGTGCCACTCGGCACGGCGCTGGTACCAGCACCGACGTTTTTCACAACACAAGTGTGACGTATTTGCTGGACTAGTTCAAAGGTGGGGCGGCTGGACGTGATCCGACTCACCGCGCGGCCGGGATCGATAGGCTCGCACCGTGGTGATGGGTGACACGGAGCGGACCCTGCCGGTGAGCGGGCCGACGCACGGCGACCCCGCCACCGTGTCGACGGACCCACCGCCGCTGGACCGGGCCGAGACCCACCAGCTCGACGTGATCCGCCGGTTCGGCACGGTCGGGGCGTTGCTGCTGGCCGCCGGCTCGCTCGGCGCCGCCGCGTCACCCGTGTTCAACCCGCTGACCACCGTACCCGTGCTCGGGCTGTTCTCCCGGATGCCCACCGTGGCGCTGGCCCTGGCGTTCGCCGGCATGGCGATGATCGTGCTCGGCTGGCTGTGGGTGGGCCGCTTCGCCCGGCCCGGCCGGCCGCGGATGGTGTCCCGCGCGCAGGTGCGGCGGATCATGCTCACCTGGGCCGTGCCGCTGCTGTTCGTGCCGCCGATGTTCAGCCGGGACGTGTACAGCTACCTGGCACAGAGCAAGATCGCCGCCCTCGGCCTGAACCCGTACCAGCTCGGCCCGGCCACCGCCCTGGGCGTGGCCGACCCGCTGACCAGGGGCGTGCCCACCATCTGGCGGGACACTCCCGCCCCCTACGGGCCGCTGTTCATCACCGTCGGCCGGGCCGTCACCTTCCTGTCCGGCAACCACGTGGTCACCGGTGTCTACCTGCAACGGCTGCTGGAGCTGATCGGCATCGCCCTGATCGTGTGGGCGGTGCCCCGGCTGGCCCGGCGGTGCGGCGTGCCGACGGTGAGCGCCCTGTGGCTGGGCGTGGCCAACCCGTTGGTGCTGTGGCATCTGGTGATCGGCTCGCACAACGAGGCGCTGATGATCGGCCTCATGCTCGCCGGGTTCGAGCTCGCGCTGCGCCGGATGCCCGCCGTGCGGCCGGACCTGCCGGTGCCACCGGTGACCAGACCGGAACTGCTCTGGCTGCTGGCCGGGGCCACCGTGATCACGCTGGGCACCGCCGTGAAGATCTCCGCGGCCCCCGCGCTGGGCTTCCTCGCCGTGCTGGTGGCCCGGCGCTGGGGGGCGAGGCCACGCCACCTGGTGCTGGCCGGCGCGCTGCTGCTGGCCGTGTTCGGCGTCATCACGGTCGCGGTCTCGCTGGGCACCGGCTTGGGCTTCGGCTGGATCGGCGCGCTGGGCACCAACGGCGTCGTCAAGAGCTGGGAGTCGCCGATGACCGGCATCGGCCTGCTCGCCGGCGGCATCGGCATCCTGTTCGGCGTGGGCAACCACACCGACAGCACGATCGCGATCATGCGTGCCGTCGGTGAGCTGGGCAGCGTCGTGATCACGGTGAAACTGTTGTGGAACACCTGGAAGGGCCGGTTGCAGCCGATGCTGGGGCTGGGCCTGTGCCTGGGCGTGGTGGTGCTGCTCGGCGCCACCGTGCAGGCCTGGTACCTGCTGTGGGCGTCCGTCCCGCTGGCCGTCGGGCTGGGCGACTCCCGGCTGCGCTGGTGCACCGTCTGGCTGAGCGCGGTCGTGGCGATGATCCTGCCGTCCACCGGCGGCTCGTTCGACGGCCACACCTACATCCTCCCGGACGCCTACCTCGCCGCCGTGATCGTGCTCGGCATCGCGGTGTTCACCGTCCGCAAGTCGGTGCCGCTGCTGCCCTGGCGCGACCCGTCCGCTGGTGAGCCGGCCGGCGTGACGACAGAAACAGGTCCAGAACGCGGCATCCCAAGCACCACCGCCTAGGCTTGGCTTTCGTGGTGGTGCCAGCCAGAACAGCGGGTCCGGCGGTCGACGTGTCCGGACTGGTGAAGCGTTACGGCGGCACCACGGCGGTCGACGGTCTGGACCTCACCCTGCCCACCGGCACCGTGCTCGCGCTGCTCGGCCCGAACGGCGCCGGCAAGACCACCACCGTGGAGATCTGCGAGGGCTTCCGCACCGCCGACGCCGGCACGGTCCGCGTGCTCGGCATGAACCCGGTCACCGACGGCGCCGTGCTGCGCCCCCGGATCGGCGTCATGCCGCAGGGCGGCGGTGCCTACCCGGGCGTGCGGGCCGACGAGATGCTGCGCATCGTCGCGTCCTGCGCCGCGCACCCGCTGGACCCGGCCTGGCTGCTGGACGTGCTCGGCCTCGGTTCGGCCGGCCGCACCCCGTATAAGCGGCTGTCCGGCGGCCAGCAGCAGCGGCTGTCGCTGGCCTGCGCCCTGGTGGGCCGCCCGGAACTGGTCTTCCTCGACGAACCCACCGCCGGGATGGACCCGCAGGCCAGGCGGCTGGTGTGGGAACTGGTCGGCGCGCTGCGCGGGGACGGCGTCAGCGTGCTGCTCACCACCCACCTGATGGAGGAGGCCGAGGCGCTCGCCGACCACGTCGTCATCATCGACCGGGGGCGGGTGGCCGCCGCCGGCAGCCCGACCGAACTCACCGCCGTCGCCGCCGGCGACCAGCGGCTCACCTTCCACGCCACCGCCGGCCTGCCGCTGGACCTGCTGGTCGGCGCGCTCCCCGAAGGCTCGGCAGCCATCGAGGTGGTGCCCGGGTTCTACCAGGTGAGCGGCCCGATCAGCCCGCAGGTGGTGTCCACCGTCACGTCCTGGTGCGCCCAGCAGGGCGTGCTCGCCGACGCGCTGCAGATCGCCAGGCGCAGCCTGGAGGACGTGTTCCTCGACCTGACCGGACGGGAGCTGCGGTCATGACCACCGCCACCGGCCGGTTCCCGCCCGGCACGTTCACGCCGCGACCCGGCACCGGCCGCCGCTCGGCCATGCTCCACGCCCAGGCCAGGACCGAGACCCTGCTGGCGCTGCGCAACGGCGAGCAGGTGCTGCTCACCCTGCTCATTCCGCTGGCGCTGCTGGTCGGCCTCACCGTGCTGACCGCCATACCCGTCGCCGCGCCCCGGATCGACTCGGTGGCGCCCAGGATCATCGCGCTGGCGATCATGTCGTCCGCGTTCACCAGCCAGGCCATCGCGCTGGGCTTCGACCGCCGCTACGGCGTGCTCAAGCGGCTCGCCGCCACCGCGATCCCCCGCTGGCTCATCGTGGCCGGCCGGATGGCGGCCGCGGCCGCGGTGGTGCTGATCCAGCTCGTCGTGCTGGGCGTGGTCGCCGCCGCGTTCGGCTGGCACCCGCACGCCGCCGGCATCGGCGCCGCCGTGCTGCTGGTGGTGCTGGGCACGCTCGCGTTCGGCGCGCTCGGCGTGCTGCTGGGCGGTTCGCTGCGGGCCGAGATCGTGCTGGCCGTGGCCAACATCATCTGGTTCGTGCTGGTGCTCGCCGCCGGCGCGACCATCGCCGAGTCGGCGCACCACGCCGTCAGCGCCGCGACGCTGCTGCTGCCGTCGACCGCGCTCGCCGACGGGCTCTACAGCGCCCTGGGCAACGGCACCGTCCCGCTGTGGGAACCGAGCGTGGTCCTGCTGGTGTGGGGTACGGTGGCGGCTCTCGTCGCCACCCGCACCACCAAACTCACCTGACGCTCAGGACGCCAGTTTGATGACGTTGAACGCGGCACCCTGCGGGTCGGTCAGCATCGCGAACCGGCCCTGCGGGATGTCCATCGGCGGCACCACGACCGAACCGCCCAGTTCGGCCACCTTCGCCACCGTGGCGTCGGCGTCACCGACCGCGAAGTACACCCGCCAGTGCGGCGGCACCTCGGCCGGGATGGTCGCGTCCATCGGCGCCATGCCACCGATCGACCGGCCGTCCAGCAGCCACTCGGTGTAGGTCATCCCGCCGCCCATGTCGTGCGTCTGACCCTGCCAGCCGAACACCCGCTGGTAGAACGGGATCGCCACGTCCGGCTGCCGGGTCGCCAACTCGTTCCAGGACAGCGAACCGGGCTCGTTCACGATGCCGGCGCCCTTGTGCTGGCCGGCCTGCCACACGCTGAACGCCGCACCCGTCGGGTCGGCGAACACGGCCAACCGGCCGGCGTCCAGCACGTCCATCGGCGCCATGAACGTCTGGCCACCCGCCTCGGCGACCAGCTTGGCGGTGGCGTCGACGTCCGCCGTGTCGATGTAGGTCGCCCAGTTCGGCGGCATCCCCTGCTGCATCTGCGGGCCGATGCCGGCCACCGGCTTGCCCCGCAGTTCGGCGATCCGGTAACCGCCGGCCTCCGGCATGCCCTCCGGCACGTGCCAGCCGAAGATCGCGGAGTAGAACTCCACGGCGGCGTTGGTGTCGGTGGCGCTGAGGTCCACCCAGGACGGCGTGCCTGGCTGGTAGGACGTCATTTCCATGCTCGATCAGCTCCTGTAGGTCTGCCCTCGCCGGCCCAGCCTGGCCAAGTGAACCAGGACCGGGAAGGGCCGAACGTCACCTGATCAGGGCGCGTGTCGGGATGGTCCACCAACGGGTGACCCGGTGCCCGCCGTCACATCGCGTCCGGGCCGCGGCACACCGGCCCGACCACGCCGCATACCATCGATTCGTGCCGGTCCCGTCGCGGTGGTGGTCCGCTCTGCCCGCAACTCCCATCCGGGTGCTGCGCGCGCTCGCGATCGTCAACGTCGTGGCGCAGTGCGGGATCACCGTCACCGGCTCGATCGTCCGGGTCTCCGAGTCCGGACTGGGCTGCCCCACCTGGCCGGACTGTTCCGGCAGCAGCCTGGTGCCGATCGCCCACCCCGAACTCGGCCAGCTGCACCAGTGGATCGAGTTCACCAACCGGTTGCTCGGCGGTGTCGTCGGCGTCGTCGGCGTACTCGTGTTCCTGGCCGCCCTGCTGGCCCGGCCGCGCCGCCGCCGGCAGGTCCTGCTGGCCCTGACGATGCCGCTGGGTGTCGTGCTCCAGGCCGTGATCGGCGGCCTCACCGTGCTCACCAAGCTCAGCTGGTGGACCGTCAGCCTGCACTTCCTGCCCTCACCGGGACTGGTCTGGCTGGCCGTGCTGCTGCTGCGGACGGTCGACGAGGGCGACGAACCGGCCCGGCCGCTGATCCCCCGCCCGCTGCGCGGCCTCCAACTCGCCATGGCCGCCGACGTGGCCGCCGTCCTGGTGGCCGGCACGCTGGTCACCGCCGCCGGACCGCACGCCGGCGACATCCGCACGCCCCGGCTGAACCTGCCGGTGGAGAACCTGGCCCAACTGCACGCCGACATCGTGTTCATCCTGGTCGGCATGTTGACCGCGCTCGGCTTCGCGCTGCGCATCGCGGGCGGCACCCCGGCGATCTGGCGGCGCTACTGGCTGTTCGTGGTCACCGTGCTGGCCCAGGGTGCGCTCGGCCTGATCCAGTACTTCCTCGGCGTGCCGGACATGCTGGTCATCCTGCACGTGCTCGGCGCCACGCTGGTGGTGGCCGCGATGGCCGCCCTGTGGTGCGCGTGCCGGGACCGCGGCCCACGCCCCGCCGGCACCCCGGCCGACACCACTGTGCCGACCACCGAACGGGCCACCACGCCGTAGCACTCAGCGCGGCGGCGCCGGCCGGCGCTCCCACAACTCCGGGATCTCCCCGGCGAACCAGCCCTGGAACTCGTCCACCGTGCGCAGCCGCAGCGCGCGGTGCGGGTCGCCGGACAGCAGCCGCAGCCCGGCGGCGGACAGGCCACGCAACCCGGCCAGCGCGTCCAACCGGCGGCGGATCAGATTGGCCCAGGCCGGCGCGTCCGCGCGGTACTGGGCCGCCTGCCGGCCACGCCGCGTGGTCCGCACCACCAGACCGGCGTTCACCAGCAGCTTCAGGTTGGTGCTGACCGAACCCGTGCTGGCCTCCAGTTCCTCGGACAGCTCGGCCGCGGTGCGCTCCTCCGGGTCGCACACCAGCAGGTAGGCCAGGATGCGGCCGCCGATCAGCGGGATGCCCTCCGGGACCAGGTGCGCCGCCATGCGCTCCATCCAGGTGCTCAGTTGGTTCTGGCTCGCGACCACGGCCATCCCTTCGCTGTATCTGTGGCCACTGAAACTATCGTGCAAGTGACCGGTGACGAAGCGGACACGCCGGGTTCAGCTCATTCCCAGCGAAACAGGCGATCCTGGGACCATGCGGGCGGCGAGCATCAGGAGGGGCGTCCGGAGCGGCGCGGTGGCCGGGCTGCGCCTGCTGCCCTCGCCGGGCACGACGCCGTTCACGTTCTGGTACCTGGGCCTGCTCGCGCTCACCACGGTCCTGCTGCACTACGGCCGCCCGGTCGCGGTGCACCGGCTGCTCGCACTGTCCAGCACGGACGCGGCCAACCTGGAGCGGCATCCGGTCCGCGTGCTGTTCCTGTCCGCGCTGTGGTTGCAGGACGCCCACTGGCTGCTGTACGCGACGGTCTTCACGATCGTGCTGGCGCCGCTGGAGCGGCGGATCGGCTCCTGGCGGACGGTTCTCGTGTTCGCCTGTGGGCACGTGCTGGCCAGCCTGGCCACCGAACTGCCGGTGCTGTGGGCGGTGCGCGGCCACCTGCTGCCGGCCGGGGACGCGCACCTGCTGGACGTCGGCGTCAGCTACGGGCTGTGCGCCGCGGCGGGCGCGCTGTTGCTGCTGGTGCCGGCACCGGGCCGGTGGTGGGCACTGGCCGGGCTGGGCGCGGTCATCGTGGCCGTATACCTGCTGTCCGGCCCGGCAAGCACCGAGTCGGTCGTCACGGTGGTCGGACACGCGCTGTCGTTGGGCACCGGGATGCTCGGCTGGCTGCGGTGGGCCAGGCGGCGCGGGCTGATCGGTTCGCTGCGCCGGCCGTACCCGCGTACAGCAGACCCGACAACAGTGCTCACACCTGCGAGAACACCAAACGGCTACAAGACGGAAAAAAGCCAATCCTCGCCTTCCCGGGTACCGTACCTTCGCGTACAGTGACTGCGCGCACTCGAACGAACACGGACAGCGTTCGTCCGTTCGAGTGTCAGCCAAGGAGGTGACCCGCTGTGTCCGCGGATGCCGACGGCTTCCGCAACCACACGCTGATCCAGGACATCTTCTGGACCAGGACCGGACTACTGCTCGCCATTCTGCTGCTGGTCTCGGCGGGGTCGTTCGCGCTGGCGAGCGTCGTCGTGAACCCCACTGCCCACATGCTCGTCATCTCCCTGGCCACGGGCACGCTCATCTCGGCCGTGGTGAGCTTCGGCCAGACGCTCGTCACGTCCACCGCGTCGCAGCGGGCGCTCGTCACGCCGCTGGTGGAGGAGAGCAGGAAGGCGTTACAGGACCTGTCCGCCGAGTACCGGGCGCTGAACCAGGAGTTCTACCCGACCCACGTGTTCGAGCCGACGTCGGAGCCGGACCCGGCGTTCAACCGGTTGATGATGCGCGACCTGCACCACACACGGCAGTACTTCTTCCGCGGCTTCTCCGGCCGGCACGCCGCCGCCCGCCTGCTGCTGTCCCGCGCCGAGTGGGAGCTGCGGGCCGTGATCGCCGACCCGAAGGGTGACGGCGCCGTCATCGGCCGTGCCCGGTACCTGTTGCGGCAGAAGGGATCCGACGGCGACTACGCGGCGATCGCGCGGCAGTTGCACGAGGAGATCAGGATCGGGCTCGTCGGGCTGTACCTGGCGCGCAGCCGGTGCAGCCGGATCGACATCACCGTCGTCTCCGATCCACACCTGGACCGGCTGGAGATGTTCGACGACAGCGTGTGGCTGACGTTGTTCAGCGCGGCCACCGGTGCCACCGAGCCGTACCCCAAGACGCTGCGGTTCTCCGAGGGTTCGTACCTGTACGCCATGGAACGCACCCAGTTCCTGCACGTCTGCAACGCCCGGTCGGCACACCACTACGTGATCACACCGGACACCGGCCGCGAGGAGTTCCTGCAACTGTTCGGCCGGATCACCGGAAACCCACTGACCGACTCCGGATTCGACCGGCTCGCCGGCAAGTTCCGAGCCTTCCAGCGGGAGTTCTCCGCAGCCGCGGACCTGTCCGCGGCGGAACCGAGGAGTTGATGGCCATGCGCACCGGGTTGTCGGCCCTGGCCGAACTGGCGGACGCGATCCGCGACATCGACGCCACAGACACCGCCGGCTGGCTGGCGATCGACCACACCCTCCGGGAGTGGGCCGACCGCCCCGGCCGGAGCCGCGAACTGCACACCTACCTGCACGCGATGCCGGCCGACGAGATCGCCGGCGTGGTGGCCCGGTCCAAGGAGACCACGACGCATTTCGCGTGGAGCCTGTACGACCGGCCGGACGACCCGTTCTCGCTGTGGCTGCACGAGTACAAGCCGTGCCGCGCCTGGCTGCCCGGGTACGCCAACTCGGTGCACAACCACCGGTACCACTTCTGCACCATCCTGCTGGCCGGCAGCTACCTGCACGAGCGGTTCACGGCGGACCTGAACGACACCGGTACGGTCATCCGTTCGGTGGTGCGGACCCGCGCCAGCCGGTACGTCGCGGGATGCGGCGGCCACCTGCTGTCGCACGAGTTCCACCGCATCCCGACGGCCGCCGACGGCACCGTGACGTTCCTGGTGAAGTCCAGGATGGTCACACCGTGGAGCGTGTCCTACGACCCGGACACCGGTTTGTCGCAACAGCACATCCCGATGACCACCAGGCTGGCCCAACTGGCTGGACGGTTCTAGGACATCCGACCGGTCCCACGGCGAAACCGGACCACCGGACACCGATCCGACCTACCATCGCGAGGACTGCGATCGAGGTCGGATCGGAGGTCCGATGCGCACATCCACGATCGGCCCGGCAGCCAACTCGCTGGGGCCCACCATTCCGCAGACCACCGCCGTGCCGGCGGCGGTGGTCACCGAGGTCGCCGGCCGGGTGCGGGACCTGTGCCGGCGGGCCGGCCGGCTGCTCCCGTTCCACGGCTGGCACCACGTGAGCTTCGTCCGGGCCAAGGGCGCCGAGTTCGCCAGACTCAACGGCGCCGACGTCGGCCTGGTGGAGACCGCCGCGCTGGTGCACGACCTGAACTACCTTGTCGTCCGCAACTCGGCCGCGTCCGCCGGCCGGGACCTGCGGATGCGCATCCTCGCCGAGTCAGGGGTGCCCTCGGCGACCGCGACCCGGATCGACGACGTCGTCGTCGAGGCCGAGATGGCCACCCGGCACCGCGACATCAGCATCGAGGCGCAGGCGCTGTCCGACGCGGACACGCTGTTCAAGGCGCTGCCGGTGACGCCGGTCATGTTGGCGCACCGCTATCTCACCGAGAACGGCATCAGTCTGCGCGAGCTGGCCAGCAAGATCGTCGGCGAGCAGGTCGGCGTGCACGACGCCGGCTTCTACTTCTACAGCCAGGCCGCCGCGGACGCCTACTCGCACTGGGCGTCGGCGAACCTGGCCCTGTGGCAGTGCATCGTGGAGGCATTGGAGGATCCGACGGTCACCCAGTTGCTGGCCGCGATCTGAAATCCGTTTGACGATCAGCGGACGCTCTGGTCTGCTGTGCCGCACATCGTCGGGTGACCGGAAGGAGGCGAGCCACATGTCCATGTCGCCCTGTTCGCTCGCTCTGGAAGGTCACCCGATTGGCATTCGCACGCTCGTTCCGGTGCACCCAGTGTGGTGCTGACGTCTCACTGGACGCGCCCGGAACATCCCATCGCAATCACTGCCCCCGCTGCCTGTGGTCCAGGCATCTCGACCGCAACGTCCCCGGCGACCGCAAGGCGGAATGCTCGGCCGGCATGGAGCCGATCGCGGTGACGGTGCGCGGCAAGGGCAACTGGGTGCTGATCCACCGCTGCCTGAGCTGCGGGCGGCTCCGGCTCAACCGCACGGCCGGCGACGACAACCCGTTCCTGTTGCTGCGGTTGGCCGCACTGCCGCTGACCATGCCGCCGTTCCCGCTGCCCCGGATGC
>DATEPR010000385.1:0-7894 GCA_035273045.1 Pseudonocardiaceae bacterium
GGCCGGCGCAGTTGACCAGCACGTCCGACCGCAGCACCCCGTCGGGCGTGGCGACCTCGACGCCACCGGTGGTGCCCCGCCGGATGCCCAGCACCGGCGTGTGCGGCCGCAGGTCGGCGCCGGCGTCGGCGAGCTGCTCGACCAGCGCCCTGCACACCGCGGGAAAGTCGATGACGGCGGTGGTCTCCACCCACAGCGCCGCCACGCAGGCCACCTCGGGCTCGCGCTCGCGGGCCGCCGCCGGGCTGATCCGGGTCACCGGCACGCCGTTGGCCTTGGCGCGTTCGGCCAGCGCGGCCAGCCGGGGCACCTCGGCGGCGTCCGTGGCCACGATCAGCTTGCCGCACACCCGTACCGGCACGTCGTTGTCCTGGGCGAACGCCACCATCGAGGCGTTGCCGGCCACGGACAGCCGGGCCTTGAGCGAACCGGGCCGGTAGTACAGGCCGGCGTGCACCACGTTGCTGTTGTGACCGGTCTGGTGGGCCGCCCAGCGGTCCTCCTTCTCGCAGACGGTGACCGTGTCACCTCTTCGAGTGAGTTCGCGGGCTACCGCGAGACCGATGATGCCACCACCCACCACAGTGACATGTCGCAACACAGCCTCCCCAGAGAATCCACCGAACCTCTCCCGCGGAGGTCCATGAGGGACGGCATCGCCCTCGGTCAGCCCACCGTAGGCGACGAGGAACTGGCCGCGATAGCCGAGGTCTTCGCCCCAGGTGGCTGGCCAGGGACCGGCAGCCGCGGTTTCGAAGCCGAGTTCGCGGCGGCGCCCGGCGTGATCGCGGTGGACGACGCGGGCCTGCCCGGCGGGCTGCGCGTCGGAGCCGGCTGGCGACGAGGCCGCCGTGGGGTGCCGGCGCCGTGGTCACCAGGGACGTTCCGCGCGAGATCGGCACGGTGGATACGCTAGGCCGAAAATAGCGGTCCGTACACCCAGTGTGAGTAGCGCTGTGAGTAACAGGAGTCGTCGGGGGCCAACCGGCCGGCTGGCCGTGGCCGTGGCCGCGTGCGTCACCGGCCAGGTGTTCGGCGTGGACGGGGGACTGGTGCTGTGATCCCACATCCGGACGCCCGACTGGTCGTCGCCGCCACCGGTCGGCTGCTCACCGGCAGCACGCTGGCGTCCGAAGTGGACTCGATCGCGGAACGGCTGGCCGGGCTGCCGCCGGGTGTGCTGCTGGCCGCCACGCCGGTCACCCTGGCCGCCGTGCTGCGCTACCTGGCCGCGCTGCGCGCCGGCCGGGCGGTGGCGCTGGTCGATCCGGCCCGCCCGCCGGACCCGCTGGTCGCTGCGTTCGAGCCGGCGGCTGTGCTGGGCGCCGATCCGCTGGTTGCGCCGCCGCCCGGGTACGGCACGGCCGATCTCGGCGGGCCGGCATGGGTGCGGCGCCGGCCGGACGGTGTGGTGCCGCACCCCGATCTCGCCGTGTTGTTGCCCACCAGCGGTTCCACCGGCAGTTCCCGGTACGTGCGGCTGTCCCGGTCGGCGGTCACCGCCAACGCCGCGGCCATCGGCGCCGTGCTGGGCATCGGCCCGGACGACGTCGCGCCCACCAGCCTGCCGCTGCACCACGGCTACGGGATGTCCGTGCTGAACAGCCACCTGCTGGCCGGCGCGACCGTGGTGATCGACGACTCCGGCCTGCTCGCCCGCTCGTTCTGGCAGGCCGTCGACCTGTACGGGATCACGTCGCTGGCCGGTGTGCCGCACCACTACCGGCTGCTGCACCGGCTGCGGTTCGACCCGGTGCGCCACCCCACGCTGCGCACCATGACCCAGGCCGGTGGCGCGCTGCCGGTCGAGTTGGCGACCCGGTTCCACGCGGCCATGGCCGGCGCCGGCGGCCGGCTGTTCGTGATGTACGGCCAGACCGAGGCGGCACCGAGGATGGCGACCCTGCCGCCGGACCTGCTGCCGGAGCGTGCCGGCTCCGTCGGGTTCGCGCTGCCCGGCGGCCGGTTCACCGTGCGGCTGCCGGACGGCACCGACACCGACCGGCCGGGCGTCACCGGCGAGATCGTCTACACCGGACCGAACGTGATGCTCGGCTACGCCAGCACGGCCGCCGACCTGGCCCGGGGTGACGACTGCCTGGGCGTGCTGCCCACCGGCGATCTCGGCCACCTGTCCGCGGACGGCTGCCTCACCGTGACCGGCCGGCTGGCCAGGATCGGCAAGGTGTTCGGCCACCGGGTCAGCCTGGACGACCTGGAACGGCTGGTCGACACGCCGGGCGTGGCCGCCGTGTCCGCCGGTGACCGGGTGACGCTGTACGTGGAGGGCGCGGACAGCCAGGTCACCGCCCGGACCGCCAGAGCGCTGGCCGACCGGCTGCGGATGCACGTGTCCGGCTTCGACGTGCGCGGCATCGACAGCCTCCCGCTGTTGCCCAGCGGCAAGGTCGACTACCACACGCTGGAGGCGCTGTGCGGACGCTGAGCGAACACGCCTTCACCCGCACCCAGGACGAGCGCGCGGCCGAACTCGCCCCGGCCCTGGCCGAACTCACCGCCCACCACCGGATCGCCTGCCCCGGCTACGACCGGATCCTGTCCGCCCTGGCCATTCCCCGGGACCGTGCCTACGAGACCGTGGCCGACCTGCCGTGGCTGCCGGCCGGGCTGTTCAAGACGCACGAGTTGCGCAGTGTGCCGGCCGACCAGGTGTTCCGGGTGCTCACCTCGTCCGGCAGCACCGGCGGCGGCCCGTCCCGGGTGTTCCTGGACCGGGCGGCGGCCGCCGCGCAGACCAGGCACCTGGCCCGCACCCTGCGGGCCGTGTTGCCCGGCCGGCGGCTGCCCATGCTGGTGGTGGACAGCATCGGCGCGACCATGGGCTCGTCGGCGCGCAGCGCGGGCGTGTTGGGCATGGCGGTGTTCGGCCGCGACCACGTGTACGCGCTGGACGAGCGGACGCGCCCGGATGTGGCCGCGGTCAAGGGATTCCTCGCCGTGCACGGCCGGGAACCGTTCCTGGTCTTCGGTTTCACGTTCCTGGTGTGGCAGCATCTGTACGAGGTGGCCGTCGAGCACGGGTTGGACCTGTCGCGGGGCGTCCTGGTGCACTCCGGCGGCTGGGCGAAGCTCGCCGCCAGGGCCGTGGACAACGCCGAGTTCCGCCGCCGGTTCGCCGAGGACACCGGCCTGACCCGGATCCACGACTACTACGGCATGGTGGAGCAGATCGGGACCGTGTTCGTCGAGGGGCCGTCCGGCGGTTCGCTGTACTGCCCGGACTTCGCCGACGTGGTGATCCGGGACCCGCAGACGTGGGCCGAGCAGCCGGTCGGCGTGCCCGGCGTGATCGAGGTGGTCAGCACGCTGCCCCGGTCGTACCCGGGCCACGTGCTGCTCACCGAGGACGTCGGCGTGCTGCACGGCGTGGACGACGGCGACTGGCCGGGCAGGCGGTTCGGGGTGCTGGGCCGGCTGCCCAGCGCCGAGGCGCGCGGCTGCTCGGACACCCTGGCGGAGCCGCGGTGACCGTGCGGCAGCGGTTTCCCGCCGGGCCGGCCGTCGACCTGCCGGCGTGGCTGGCGCGGCGGGACCGGCTCACCGTGGGCGACGAGCGGATCGTGGACTTCCTGGCCGCGTTCGCCCACCGCCTGCTCAAGCCAGGCGTCACGCGGGTGCGGCCGGAACTGGCCGCGCTCGGCTTCTTCCTGCGGCCGGTCGAGCTGCACCGGGCCGTCGGCCGCGCCCGTGAGTGCACAGTGGACGGTCTGCGGGTGCCGCGCGGGCTCGTGCTGCACATCCCACCGGCCAATGTGGACACCTTGTTCGTCTACTCGTGGGCGCTGTCCGCGCTGGCCGGCAACCGCAACGTGGTGCGGGTTTCGCCGCGTTCGGCGGGCGCGGCCGACCTGCTGCTGGACGCGCTGAACGACACGCTGGCCGGCGCCGACCCGGTGGTCGGCGCGACCCAGCTGATGGTCACCTATGACCGGGACGACGAGCTCACGGCCACCCTGTCCGCCGCGTGCGACCTGCGCGTGGTGTGGGGCGGCGACGCCGTGGTCACCGAGCTGCGCCGCCACCCGCTCGCCCCGCACGCCCGCGACGTCACGTTCCCGGACCGCTCGTCGTTCGCGGTGATCTCGGTGGCCGGCTGGCACGCCGCCACGCCCGCCCGGCGGCGCTCGGCCATGGCCGGCTTCCACAACGACGCCTACTGGTTCGACCAGGCGGCGTGCGCGTCACCGAGGGCCGTGTTCTGGATCGGCGCCGACTCGGCCGACGCGCAGGCCGAGTTCGCCGCGCTGCTCGCCGACGTGGCCGCCGACCGGGGCACCACGGTCGAGCCGGCGATGGCGATCCGCAAGCGGGTGTCCGCCTACGGCCTGGCCGCGGACGGCCTGGTGAACGGCGTCCGGTTCGCCGGCAACGCGGTCACCGTGCTGGACCTGGCCGACCCGGCCGCGGTGCCGAGGCGCTGGCTGGGCACCGGCACGTTCCCGCAGGCCACCCTGGGCAGCCTGGCCGAGCTGGTGGACCTGGTGGAGCGGCGTGACCAGACGCTGTCCTGTTTCGGCTTCGACCGCGCCGAACTGGTCGAACTGGCCACCGCGCTGGCCGGCCGGGGAGTGGACCGGATCGTGCCGTTCGGCTCGGCCCTGTCGTTCACGCCGGTCTGGGACGGCTACGACCTGCTGGCCGAGTTCACCCGGCTGACCACGGTGAGCACGACGTGGTGAACTGGCCGCGGTACTGCTCGCCGCCCGCTGGTACCTGGCCGAGCGTCGTCACCGCGTCAGAACCAGCGCTCCAGCACCTGGGCCACGCCGTCCTCGCCGTTGGCCGCGGTGACCTCGTCCGCCACGGCCAGCACCTCGGGATGCCCGTTGGCCATGGCGACGCCGTGCCCGGCCCAGCGCAGCATCGGCACGTCGTTGGGCATGTCCCCGAAGGCGAGCACGTCGGCCGCCGGCACGTCCAGCCGCTGCGCCACCTCGGCCAGCCCGGTCCCCTTCGTCACCCCGCGCGGCGCCAGCTCCACCATGCCCACACTGCTGGAGTAGGTGATCTCCACCACGTCCCCGAGCACGGCCACGACCGCGGCGGACAGCTCGTCGCTGGTCATCCCGCCGTGCCTGACCAGCAGCTTCACCGCCGGATGGCCGAGCACCTCGGCCAGCGGCGCGGTGTAGATGTTGTCGCCCGGCCAGGGATGCCGGTAACCGGCCTCGGTGGCGAACTCCTGGCCGGCCATGGCCAGCGCCGACCCGCCGACCCGCTCGGTCGCCACCCGGCAGTCCGGCAGTGCCGACCGCACGGCGTGCACCAGGTCACCCAGCACGTCCGGCGACAGCAGGTGCGTGGCCACGATCCGGTCGTCGGCGATGTCGTAGAGCACCGAGCCGTTGGCGCAGACCGCCAGGCCGGTGACGCCCGCCGCCGCGGCCACCTTCGGTATCCACCTCGGTGGCCGGCCGCTGACCAGCACGAACGGCGTGCCGGCCGCGACGACGCGGGCCACGACGGCCGCCGTGCGCGGTGTCACGGTCTCCATCGGGTCCAGCAGGGTGCCGTCCACGTCGGATGCCACGAGCCTCGGAGTTCCCACGCGACCCATCCTGCCCGTCGCCGGGTGGTGGTCAGTGGGGACGATCAACGGTTACGGTCGCTGGCATGCGCGTCGGGATGGTGATCCTGCCGGAGTACCGCTGGTGGGCCGCGGAACCGAAATGGCGGGCCGTGGAGCGCTACGGCTTCGACCACGCCTGGACCTACGACCACGTCGGGTGGCGGTCCCTGGTGGACGGCCCGTGGTTCGGTGCCGTGACCACCCTCACCGCGGCCGCCACCGTGACCGAGCGGATCGGCCTGGGCACCCTGGTCGCGTCGCCGCACTTCCGCCATCCCGTGCCGTTCGCCCGGGAGATCACCGCGATGGACGACGTCGCCGACGGCCGGCTCCTGCTCGGTGTCGGCGCGGGCGCGGTCACCGGGTTCGACACCGAGGTGCTGGGCGACGAGCCGCTGAGCCCGAAGGCACTGGTGGACCGGTTCGGCGAGTTCCTGGAACTGCTGGACGCCGTGCTGACCGGCGACCGCACCACCTGGCGGGGCGACTACTACGCGGCGGTCGACGCGCGCAGCGCGCCCGGCTGCGTCACCCGGCCCAGGGTGCCGTTCGTGGTCGCGGCCAACGGGCCGCGGTCGATCGAGCTGGCGGTGCGGTTCGGCCAGGGCTGGGTGACCAGCGGCCGGAAGGCCGACGACGAGGCGGACTGGTGGCGGGCGGTGGCCGAGCGGGCCGAGCGGGTGGACGCGGCGCTGGCCGCGGTGGACCGGCCGAAGGCGAGCCTGCGCCGGTACCTGAGCCTGGACTCCGCGCCCACCTACTCGCTGGCCAGCGTCGGCCGGTTCACCGACATGGTCGGGCGGGCGGCCGAACTCGGCTTCACCGACGTGGTGGCGCACTGGCCGAGGGCCGACGGCGTGTTCGCCGGGCGGGAGTCCGTCGTCGAGGAGGTGGCCGCCGACGTGCTGCCCACCCTGCCCGGGCACAGCCGCATCGGCTGACCTGGGTACCCTCGATTGCCGTGAGCTTGACGGGCTATGACCTCATCGTCGTGGGATCCGGATTCTTCGGACTCACCGTGGCCGAGCGGACCGCCACCCAACTGGACAAGCGTGTCCTGGTGCTGGAGCGGCGCTCGCACCTGGGCGGCAACGCCTACTCCGAACCGGAGCCGGGAACCGGGATCGAGGTGCACCGCTACGGTGCCCACCTGTTCCACACCTCGAACAAGCGGGTCTGGGAGTACGTCAACCAGTTCACCGACTTCACCGGATACCAGCACCGGGTGTTCGCCATGCACGCCGGCCAGGCGTACCAGTTCCCCATGGGCCTGGGCCTGATCTCGCAGTTCCTCGGCCGCTACCTCACCCCGGACGAGGCCCGCGCCTGGGTGGCCGAGCAGGCCGCCGAGGTCGACCCGGCCAACGTGCACAACCTTGAGGACAAGGCCATCTCGCTGATCGGCCGCCCGCTGTACGAGGCGTTCATCCGCCACTACACCGCCAAGCAGTGGCAGACCGACCCGAAGGAACTGCCGGCCGCGGTGATCACCCGGCTGCCGGTCCGCTACACGTTCGACAACCGCTACTTCAACGACACGTACGAGGGCCTGCCGGTCGACGGCTACACCGCCTGGCTGCGCAAGATGGCCGACCACCCGAACATCGAGGTGCGGCTGGACACCGACTTCTTCGACGTCCGCGACGAGATCCCGGCCGGCACCCCGATCGTCTACACCGGACCGCTGGACCGCTACTTCGACTACTCGGAGGGCTGGCTGGGCTGGCGCACCCTGGACTTCGAACAGGAAGTGGTGCCCGTCGGGGACTTCCAGGGCACCCCGGTGATGAACTACAACGACGCCGACGTGCCGTACACCCGCATCCTGGAGTTCCGCCACTTCCACCCGGAACGCGACTACCCGGCCGACCGCACGGTGATCGTCCGCGAGTACTCGCGCCCCGCGGAGAAGGACGACGAGCCGTACTATCCGATCAACACCCCGGAGGACCGGGCGAAACTGGAGCGCTACCGGGAACTGGCCAGGGCTGAGGCCAGGGAGCGCAACGTCTTGTTCGGCGGCCGGCTGGGCACCTACAAGTACCTGGACATGCACATGGCCATCGGCTCGGCGCTGTCCGTCTTCGACAACAAGATCGCACCGCACCTCGTCGAGGGCCGGCCGATCGACGGTTCGTTCGACGAGTGACGCGATGAGCGAGGGACGGGTGAGGACGCTGGCGGGCCGGGAACTGGCGGTGCTGCTCGGTGTGCAGTCGGCGTTGAGCGGCCGGCCGCCGGTCGTCCGCGTCGCGCGGGCGTTGTCGCTGTTCGGTGAGCACGGCGCCGGCTGGTTCGCGCTCG
>DATEPR010000386.1:0-2006 GCA_035273045.1 Pseudonocardiaceae bacterium
GTTCTCCGCGGTGCCCACCCGGCACCGGGTACGGATCGGTGGCGTGGCGGTGTGGTCGATGTGCGCGATCGCCGCGCTGGGCATTCCCGCCATGCTGGCCGCGGACGCGGTGATCACCTCGACGGACCCGGTCACCGGTGCACCGGTCACCGTCACCAGCCGGGCCGGGAGGACCACCTGGGAGCCTCCGGACGCGGTGGTGTTCGCCGGGCAACGGCCGGGTGGCGGCCCGGCGGCCACGGCGTGCTGCGACGTGCTGAACTTCTTCGCGTCCACCGCGTCCGCCCGAACCTGGGCCGAAAACCACCCCGATGTCCCCGGCCGAATCGTCGACCAGGCCCACGCCGAGCAGATCGGGCGGCAGACTTTCGGACAGCTGCTCGACCCCTGACCCGGGCGGGCGAGTTGTTCCGACAATGGGAGGAGCTGGCCGATGAGCGCGTTGGGGGAGGTCGACGGTCCGGCGTGGCGAGTCCTGCTGGGCTACGTCCGGCCGTTCCGGGTGGTCCTGGCGGTGGGGGCGGTGCTGAGCCTGGCGACCTCGGCGACCGGCCTGGTGCTGCCCCTGGTGGTGCGCGAACTGCTCGGCGGATTGGGCTCCCGCCGGTCGGTGACCGCGCTGCTGGTGCTGATGGTCGCGCTCGTGCTGGCCAACGCCGCTCTCGGTGCGCTCGGCTCCTACCTGCTGGAGCGCACCGCCGAGTCCGTCGTGCTGACGACCCGCTGGCGGTTGGTGGCCCGCCTGGTGCGGCTGCGCATCCCGGCATTGGACGAGACCGAACCCGGCGACCTGATGTCCCGGGTCAGCGCCGACACGACGCTGCTGCGTGACGTGAGCACCCAGTCGCTGGTCTCGGCGATCACCAGCACGGTGACGCTGATCGCGACCTGCACGTTGATGGCGTTGCTGGACCCGCTGCTGCTCGGGGTGACCCTGGCGGCGCTGGGCCTGGCGCAGGCCGTCATCGGCGTGGTGGTGCCCCGGATCTCCCGCGCCGCACGGCACGCCCAGGACTCGGTCGGCGTGATGGGTGCGGCCATGGAGCGGATGCTGGGCGCGCTGCGCACCGTCAAGGCCGCCGGTGCGGAGGATCGCGAACGGGAGCGGCTGCGTGAGGCGGCGTTCCAGGCGTGGCAGGGCGGGGTCCGGGCGGCCAAGTGGCAGGCGGTCGCCGGCAACACGGGCGGGCTGGCGATCCAGGTGTCGTTCATCGTGGTACTCGGCCTGGGCGGTGCGCGGGTGGAGTCCGGCGCCATCGACGTGGGCACGCTCGTGGCGTTCCTGCTGTACCTGTACTACCTGATGCCGCCGATGCGCGACCTGGCGAATGTGGTGGGCCAGTACCAGGTCGGCGCCGCCGCGATCGCCCGGATCCGGGAGGTCGAGGCCATGCCCGTGGAGCCGGCCGCGCCCGAGGAGCCGGCGGTCGAACCGATGGCACGGCCGGCGTCGGTGGCGTTCGAGTCCGTGCGGTTCCGCTACCGGCCGGAACTACCGGAGGTGCACCACGGCGTCAGCTTCACCATCCCGCCACGCGGCATGACGGCGTTCGTCGGACCGTCCGGCGCCGGCAAGACGACCGTCTTCTCGATGATCGAACGGTTCCACGAGCCCGACTCGGGCCGAATCCTGCTGGACGGCAAGGACATCGCCGAATGGCCGCTGGCGCACCTGCGGGCCGCCATCGGCTACGTCGAGCAGGACGCACCCGTGCTGTCCGGCACGCTGCGGGAGAACATCCTCATCGGCGCACCGGAAACCGGTGAGCCGGAGTTGCGCGCGGTGCTGGCCACGGCCCGGTTGACCGCGATGGTGGCCGCCCTTCCCGACGGCCTGGACACCACCGTCGGCCACCGGGGCGTCAAGCTGTCCGGCGGTGAGCGTCAGCGGGTCGCGATCGCCCGCGCGCTGCTGCGCCGCCCGCGGTTGCTCCTGCTGGACGAGGTCACGTCGCAACTGGACGCGGTCAACGAAGCCGCGCTCCGGGAGACCATCGCCGACGCGG
>DATEPR010000387.1:0-6168 GCA_035273045.1 Pseudonocardiaceae bacterium
ATCCGGATCGTCGGCGACCCCGTGCTGCGCACGCCGACTCGCCCGGTGACGTCGTTCGACGACGACCTGCGCCAATTGGTCACGGACCTGTTCGAGACCAACACGGCGGCCAACGGGGCCGGTCTCGCCGCCAACCAGATCGGCGTCGACCTGCGGGTGTTCATCTACGACTGCGACGACGACGAGGGCGTGCGGCACACCGGCGCCGTGGTGAACCCGACGCTGGAGATCTCCGCCGTGCCGGAGACCATGCCCGACCCGGACGACGACTGGGAGGGCTGCCTCTCCGTGCCCGGCGAGTCGTTCCCCACCGGCCGGGCGCACTGGGCCAGGGTGACCGGGTTCGACGCGGACGGTCAGCCGGTCGACGTCGAGGGCACCGGCTACCTGGCGCGCTGCTTCCAGCACGAGACCGACCACCTCGACGGGCTGCTCTACCTGGACCGGCTGGTCGGCCGGCACGCCAGGGACGCCAAGCGGATGCTCCGCCAGAACCGGTGGGGCGTGCCGGGCCTGTCCTGGGACCCGGCCACCGAACCCGACCCGTTCGCCGGCTGACACGCACCCAGCGTAGCGCCGGCCACCGACGCTCCCGGGACGTCACCGCCAGGGCAGTTCCGGCATGCCCGCGAGTTGCGAGTAGCTGCCGGCGGCGGCCAGCTCGTCGTAGCGGCCGGCCCGCAGGTAGGCGCTCAGCCACGGCGTGCGCAACCGGCCGGTCACCTCGCCGGTGAGCAGGAACGGCAGCGACAGCCGCCACGCCAGGACCACGGTGGCGCGGTGCCGGTGCGGCGCCAGCAGCACCACGCGGGCCTCACGCAGCGCGTGCTCGTTGGCTGTGATCGAACCGTCCGGGGCCAGGTGCTCCCATTCCCAGCGGGTCTCGTCGGCGATCCGGCACAGCACGCAGCCGACCGGTCCGGACCCGAGCCGGGCGTCACAGGACGGGCAGTCGATCGCGGCCATCGCCCAGTCGACACACGTCCACGGGTAGTCCCCGACACCTGCGGTGACGACCCGTTCGGCGAACCCGCGTTCGGCCCGCCCGCCCGGCGGCACGTCGTGCTCGGCCAGCAGCGCACACCAGTCGGCCAGCCAGAACCCGTCCACCGCACCGGCGCAGCCGGCACAGGTCGGATAGCCGCGGCCGGCGAGTTCGCCGCACGCCAGGCAGTGCTGCACGGCGGCGGGCCGACGCACCCGCCGCCCACCGGGCGGAAACCGATCCGACACGGCCAAACGGTACGACGGACCCGGCCCTGGCACCCGGCGACAGGCGTGACTAGCCTCGGGGCAACACCACGTCGAAACGACCGCATCGACCACGCGGGAGCTCGCGCCACGGCGGGCTGAGAGGGCGGCTTGGGTCCCGGACGGACACGGCGCCGCCGACCGCAGAACCTGACCGGGTAATGCCGGCGTAGGAAGGGATGCCATGAACTCCACCCGTACGGGTGACATCGGCCGGGTCGCGCCGCCGACCGCGCTCACCATCGCCGGCTCCGACTCCGGCGGCGGTGCCGGCCTCCAGGCCGACCTGCGCACGTTCTTCGCGTGCGGGGTGCACGGCATGGCCGCGGTGACCGCCGTGACCGTGCAGAACACCCTGGGCGTCAGCGGTTTCACCGAGATCCCGCCGGATGTGGTGGCCGCGCAGATCGAGTCGGTGGCCGGTGACATCGGCGTCGGCGCGGCGAAGACCGGGATGCTGGCCAACCGGGAGATCATCGAGGCCGTCGCGGCGGCGTGCGACCGGGTCGGCATCGGCCGCGACCGCGCCACACCGTTCGTCGTGGACCCGGTGGCCGCGTCCATGCACGGCGACCCGTTGCTGCACGAGAAGGCGCTGGACGCGCTGCGCAACGACCTGTTTCCGCGCGCCACGCTGGTCACGCCGAACCTGGACGAGGTGCGCCTGCTCGCCGGCGTGGACGTGCGGCGTCCCGGCCAGCTGGCCGACGCGGCCGAGGCGATCCACTCGTTCGGACCACTGTGGACACTCATCAAGAGCGGCCACCTCACCGGTGAGACCGACTGCGTCGACCTGCTCTACGACGGTTCGGCGTTCATCGAGCTGCCCGGCCCCCGGTACGCCACGAAGCACACCCACGGCGGCGGCGACACGATGGCGGCGTCCATCACCGCGGCGCTGGCGGGGGGCGCGGCACTGCCCGAGGCGGTGCGGTTCGGCAAGCGGTTCGTGGCCAACTCGGTGCGCGACGCCTATCCGCTGGGCGCCGGTGTCGGACCGGTGTCGCCGTTCTGGCGGCTGGCCGGGCTGGAGCCGATCTAGGAGTCCGCGGACTCGTCCGGCTCCGCCGTGTCGTCCTCTGCGACCAGGGCCTCCAGGGCGGGCAGCGCGGCCATCAGCAGCCGGACCTGGTCGGCCGGCAGCCGGTCCAGCCGGCGCTGGAGTTCGCGCAGCCGGGTGGAGTAGAGGCCGGACGCGACCCGCTCGCCCTCCTTCGTCGGCGTCACCAGGTACGCCCGGCCGTCGGCCGGGTCGGGCGTGCGCCGCACGTAGCCGCCGTCCACCAGGCTGGCCACGATGCGGGACAGCGTGGGCGGTGCGACCCCCTCCTTGGCCGCCAGGTCGCCCAACCGCATCCGCTTGTTGGCCACCAGCGTGAACAGGGCGGACACCGAGCCGTGGCCCAGCTCCGAGGAACTGGCGCCGATCCGGCGCAGCAGCCGGGACAGGCGACCGACCGCCAGGTACAGCCGGGCCGTGTCCTCGTGCCCGGTCACGTCGGTCTCCACCGTCGTCATCCCTCCATGATGACGGGTCACGCCGGCGGCCCGCAGGTGCGGGTGCAAGTTGCCGTTCCGCTACCGGGGCGGGCTGGACGCCTGCGCCCAGAACCGTTGCGGCACCCGGCCGGCCAGCCGGGCCGCGCGGCCGGCCCGCACGCCGTCCCGCATCGCGGCGGCCATCAGCACCGGATCGGTCGCGCGGGTCACCGAGGTGGCCAGCAGCACGGCGGCGCAGCCCAGTTCCATCGCCAGGCAGGCGTCCGACGCGGTGCCGATGCCCGCGTCCAGGATCACCGGCACGCTCGCCCTGGCCACGATCAGCTCGATGTTGTGCGGGTTGCGCACGCCCAGCCCGGTGCCGATCGGCGAACCGAGCGGCATCACGGCCGCGCAGCCCGCGTCCTCCAGCCGCAGCGCCAGCACCGGGTCGTCGTTGGTGTACGGCAGGACCGTGAACCCGTCGTCGACCAGTTGGGTGGCGGCGTCCAGCAGCTCGACCGGGTCGGGCAGCAACGTGCGGTCGTCCGCGACGACCTCCAGCTTCACCCAGTCGGTGCCCAGCGCCTCCCTGGCCAGCCGGGCGGTGAGCACCGCGTCGGCGGCCGACCGGCAGCCCGCCGTGTTGGGCAGGATCTCGATGTCCAAGCGCCGCAACAGGTCCAGCACGCCGGTGCCGCCCGATGCGTCCGTCCGCCGCATCGCCACGGTGGTCAGCTCGGTGCCGGACTCGACGAGTGCCCGCTCCAGCACGGCCAGGTTGGTCGCGCCGCCGGTGCCCATCACCAGCCGCGAGCCGAACTCACGGCCCGCGACGGTGAACGGGTCGGTGGCGGTCCGTTCCTGTGTGGTCATGTCAGCCTCCCTGCACCGCCGTCAGCACCTCGATCTGGTCGCCGTCCCGCACCGGAGTGTCCGACCAGGACGGTCGGGGCACCACTTCTCCCCGGCACGCCACGGCGATGCCGGTCTCCGGCACGCCGAGCCTGCGCAGCACGTCCTCGACGGTCGTACCGTCGGCCAGTTCCCACTCCTCGCCGTTCACCACGGCCTTCATCCGTCACTCCCTTCCGCCAGCAGGCGGGCCACCTCGGCCAGCGTCGCCGGCAGCAGCAGCAGCCCGTTGCGGCCGTGTCCGGTGGCGGCCAGCACGCCCGGCTCCAGCCACCGCACCACCGGCAGGTTGTCCGCGGTAGCCGGCCGGTAGCCGGCACCGGTCTCCAGCAGGTGGTAGTCGGCGACCGAGGGCAGCAGCCGCTCGGCGTCGGCCAGCAGGTCGCGCACGCCACCGACCCGCGCGCCCGGCTCGAATCCCGCCTCGTACTGGGTCGCGCCCACCACGAGGTGGCCGTCGTCCCTGGGCACCAGGTAGACGTGCCGGCCCTCGACCAGGCCCCGCACGGTGCGCGTCGGCGGCGGCAGCGAACCGGGCCTGGCCCGCAACCGCAGGATCTCCCCCTTGACCGGGCGCACCACGTTCGCCAGCGCCGGATGCAGCCCGGCGCTCCACGCCCCGGCGGCGATCACGACCACGTCGGCGGTCAGCACCGGCCCGTCGGCGAGCGTGACCTCGCCGGGCGCCACCGACCGCACCGTCGCGGTGACCCACTCCACGCCGAGGGCGCCGTGCGCGGCGCGCAGCGCGTCCAGCAGCTTCCGGTTGTCCACGGCCAGGTCGCCGGGCACGGACAGCCCGGCGCGCACCGACGGGCTCAGGGCCGGCTCCAGCGCGCGCAACTGGCGGCCGGTGAGGATTTCGACCTCGCGGTCCAGCTTGTCCAGGTACTCGGCCAGCCGGGTCAGTTCGTCGCGGTCGGCACCGTCCACTGCGGCCACCACCGTGCCGTCGGTGCGCAGCCCGGGGTCCCTGCCGTGTGCGGCCAGCCGTTGGGCGAACTCCGGCCAGCGGCGCAGCGAGTCGGTGCCCAGGTCGAGCAGGTCCTCCTCGCCCGGCCAGGCCTCGGTGACCGGCGCGAGCATGCCACCCGCCACCCAGGACGCGGCGCGCCCGGGCATCGGGTCGACCACGGTGACCCGCGCCCCGGACTCAGCCGCCTGCCATGCGATGCCGGAACCGACCGCGCCGCCACCGACGATCGTGATACTCGTCATTCGACCTCACTCCCTGCGCCGGCATGATCCGGATCAGGTTCGACGGTCGGGGCTGGCAAGCCCCCTCTCAGCCCGGTGCCTCCGGACTCCCGTGGACCACTGACCACGGTAGCGCACGAACGCCGCCGGGTAGCGTGACCAGCGTGCCAGGGATGGATCGCCACCAGATCAGGCAGCGGCTCGCGGACGCCCGGCTGTACCTGTGTACCGACGCCCGGCGGGACCGGGGCGATCTCGCCGAGTTCGTCGACGCGGCGCTCGCCGGTGGCGTGGACATCGTGCAGTTGCGCGACAAGACCGCCGGCCAGCCGCTGGAGGCCAAACAGGAACTCGCCGCGCTGGAGGTCATCGCGACCGCCTGCGCCGCGCACGGCGCGCTGCTCGCCGTGAACGACCGGGCCGACATCGCCGTGGCCGTCGGCGCCGACCTGCTGCACCTGGGCCAGGACGACCTGCCGGTGCCGCTGGCCCGCCGGATCGTCGGCGACGACATGGCCATCGGACGGTCGACACACACGGCGGCCGAGGCCGACGCGGCCGCCGTCGAGGACGGTGTGGACTACTTCTGCACCGGACCGTGCTGGCCCACGCCGACCAAACCGGGCCGCCCGGCACCCGGCCTCCCGCTGGTGTCGCACACGGCCGCGCTGGGCACCGACCGGCCGTGGTTCGCCATCGGCGGCATCGACACCGAACGCCTGCCCGACGTCCTGGCCGCGGGCGCCACCCGGATCGTCGTGGTGCGCGCGATCACCGAGGCCGCCGACCCCACGTCGGCCGCCGCGGCGTTCACGGCTGCCCTGCGCGGCGAGTGAACAGGCAGGATCAAGGCATGCGACTGGTCACGAAGACGGACATCATCGAGGCGGCGGACCGGATCAAGGGCGCCACGCTGCGCACTCCCCTGGTGCCGGCCGTCCTGTACCCGCAGGCCACGGCCGACTCGCGCGGGCCGGGCCGGGAACTCTGGCTGAAGCCGGAGAACCTCCAGCTCATCGGCGCGTTCAAGATCCGGGGCGCGGCGAACGTGCTGGCCCAGTTGCCGGACTCGGCGCGGGAGCGCGGCGTCGTCGCGTACTCCAGCGGCAACCACGCCCAGGCGGTCGCCCACGCCGCCCGCCAGGCCGGTGTGCCCGCGCTGATCGTGATCGACGACACAGCGCCGAAGCTGAAGCTGTCCGCGACCAGGGCGCTGGGCGCCGAGGTGGTCACCGTGCCGCTGGGCGAGCGCCAGCGGGTCGCCGAGCGGATCGCCGTCGAGCGAGGCGCGACGCTGGTGCCGCCGTTCGACCATCCGGCGGTGAT
>DATEPR010000388.1:0-8147 GCA_035273045.1 Pseudonocardiaceae bacterium
TCCATGCGGGCGAAGGACTCCTCGACGAAGTCCGGGTCGGCGTCCAGCCACTCGCTGATGTCCGAGCCGGCGCAGAACGTGTCCCCCCGGCCGCGGACCAGCACCGCCCGCACCCGGTCCTGTTCACCCAACTCGTCGACCCGCTGTTCCAGCGCGGCCCAGCCGGCCACGGTGAGGGCGTTGCGCCGCCGCCCGTTGCCCACGGTGATCCGGGCGACCGGACCGGCCTGCCGCACGGACACCAGTGGCGCGGCGGGCGCGGTCTCGGTGGTCATCGGACCGATCCTCGCTCGTGCATCTCGGCCAGGCGTCGCTCGTCCACACCGAGCGCGCTGAACACCTCGTCGGTGTGCTCACCGAGCCGTGGCGGCGGCGTGCGCACCTGGGGCGCGCTGGCCGACAGCTTCAACGGCGACGCCACCGTCTGCAGCTTGCCCGCGGTCTCGTGCACCATGTCGGTCACCATCTCGCGGGCGACCACCTGCGGGTGGGCCAGTGCCTGGTCGACGGTGTTGATCCGGCCGGCGGGCACCTTCGCCTCGGACAGGATCTCGCTCCACTCCTGGCCGGTCCGGGTGACCAGGATGCGTTCGATCAGCGGCAGCAGCTCGTCGCGGTTGCGCACCCGGTCCGGGTTGGTCGCGAACCGGGGATCCTGCGCCAGGTCGCCGATGCCGATGGCGGCGGCGAACCGGCGCCACAGCGTGTCGTTGCCGGCGGCCACCATGATGTGGCCGTCCGAGGTGGGGAACGCCTGGTACGGCACGATCGTGGGGTGCGCGGAGCCGTACCGCGCGGGGACCTCGCCGGTCGCGAAGTAGCCGCCGGCGACGTAGGCCAGCCACGCGATCTGTCCGTCCAAAAGGGACACGTCGACCCACTGGCCGCGTCCGGTGCGTTGGCGTTCCTGGAGTGCGGCCAGGATGCCGATGGCGGCCCACATGCCGGCGGCCAGGTCGGCGCCGGACACGCCGAACCGCACCGGCGGGCCGTCCGCCTCGCCGGTCACGCTCATCACGCCGGACAGCGCCTGCGCGATGGCGTCGTAGCCGGGTTCGGGGCTGTACGGGCCGGTCTGGCCGTAGCCGCTGATCGAGGCGTAGACGACGGCCGGATTGTCCTCGCGGACCTGCTCGTAGCCGAGGCCGAGCCGGGCGGCGGTGCCGGGGCGGAAGTTCTCCACGACCACGTCGGCGGTGGCGGCCAGCCGGGCGACCAGTTCCTGGCACTCCGGGTCCTTGAGGTCCACCGAGATGCCGCGCTTGTTGCGGTTGACGCTGAGGAAGTAGGCGGCGTCGTCACCTTGGAAGGGTGGTCCCCACGCCCGGGTGTCGTCCCCGTCCTGGGTGTTCTCGACCTTGATCACGTCGGCGCCGAGATCGGACAGCACCATCGTGCAGAACGGGCCGGACAGGATGCGGGACAGGTCCAGCACGCGCAGCCCGCCCAGGGTGCCTTCGTGGTGCAGCCAGGGGGACGGGGATTCGACCATGACGCCTCCATCGCTGGCCAATTGGCTCAGTGGCTCATCCACTTACCCGAGTCTTCGACCGGTGACTCGCCGTGTCAAGAGGGCGGGCGGGTGGCGGGGCTGTGGTGTCGGTCGCGTACGGGCGGGCGGCCGGTCCGGGGCCGGCCACCCGCCCGCGCCACCGCCGTCAGGCCGTCGTGGGCGCGGCGGCGGCCGTGGTCTCCGCGACCGCCGGCGTCGGCTTCGGCATCACCGCGAGCGCGATGAACGCCAGCACACAGCAGCCGACGATGTACCAGCTGATCCAGGTACTCGACCCGGTCGCGGTCAGGATCGCGGCGGCGATCAGCGGGGCGGGCCCGCCGGCGATCACCGACGCGAACTGGTAGCCCATGCCGGCACCGCTGTAGCGGAGGTTGGTGCCGAAGGACTCCGCGATGAGCGAGGCCTGCGGGCCGTACTGCATGTCGTGCACGACCAGCGAGATGATGATCGCCAGCAGGATGATCCCGGCCGACCGGGTGTTGAGCAGGCCGAAGTACGGGAACGCGTAGGCCGCGGTCAGGACGATGCCGATGCCGTACATCGTCTTGCGCCCGACCAGGTCGGAGAGATGCCCGAACAGCGGCACGGTGACCAGGCCGATCGCCGCCGCGATCGTCACGTCCGTGAGCAACTGGCCCCTGGGTAGGGTGAGCGCTTTTGTGCCGTACGTCAGCACGAACGTGGTGAACAGGTAGAACGGTGCCTGTTCGGACATGCGCACGAACGCCGAGGCGAAGATCTCCCTCGGGTACCGGCGGAAGGCGTCCATGACGGGCAGGCGGACGACCTGCTCGGCCTCCTTGATGACGCGGAACTCGGGGCTCTCCTGCACGCGCAGCCGGACGAACAGGCCGACACCGATCATGACGACCGACAGCAGGAACGGGATCCGCCAGCCCCACGAGAGGAACGTGGCGTCAGGCAGCGAACTGAACGCCTGGAAGATCACGGTGGACAGCAGCAGGCCGATCGGCACGCCCAACTGCGGGTAGGACGCGAACAGGCCGCGCCGCTTCTCGGAGCCCCATTCCATCGACATCAGCACGGAGCCGCCCCACTCGCCACCGACGCCGATTCCTTGAATGAGGCGCAGAACGACGAGCAGGATCGGTGCCGCGACACCGATCGTGGCGAAGCCGGGCAGCACGCCGATCAGCGTGGTCGCGATGCCCATCAGGAGAAGGGTGACGATCAGGGTCGCCTTGCGCCCGATCCGGTCGCCGTAGTGGCCGAAGATGGCCCCACCGACCGGCCGGGCGGCGAACCCGACGAACTGGGTGGCAAACGACTCCAGGACGCCGGCGGCATCCGAACTCCCCGGAAAGAACACATGGGGGAAAACGAGCGCCGAGGCCGTTCCGTACAAAAAGAAGTCGTACCATTCAATGGTTGTGCCCACGGTGCTGGCGACGACAGCTCGCCGGCGGTGGGTACGGGTCGAGGTGTCCACTGGCGATCGCCTCCATTGGCTCAGCCACTAGTCCACTGGGTCAGTGAACCGTGACACTGCTAGTCTGTGACGCACGTGTCAAGGGGGGATGGGAGCCCGTGTCCGATTCGCTCCGACCTGTTACCCGGCCGCGCCTGTACGAGCAGGTCATGGCCCAACTCAGAGAACATGTCGTGGCGGCCGGACTGAAGGCGGGCGACCGCCTGCCCTCGGAGCGGGAACTGGCCGAACGCCTGCGGGTCAGCCGGGCGTCGATCAAGCAGGCCATCGTCGTCCTTGAGGTCCAGGGCCTGGTGGAGATCCACCACGGCGGCGGGATGTTCCTGCGCACCGACAGTCTCGTCCCGGAGCCGGTCGACACGCTGGTCGAGCGCCGCCGCCGGCTGCCCGACGTGCTGGACGCCCGCGAGGCCATCGAGACCAAGCTGGCCGAACTGGCCGCCGAGCGCCGCACCGACGCCGACCTCACCGAGATCGACGCCGCCCTGGCCGCGATGCGCGCCCAGATCGACGCGGGCGGGCTCGGTGAGGACGGCGACCGCAGGTTCCACGCGGCCGTGAGGGCCGCGGCGCACAGCTCGCTCCTGGCCGAGTTCATGCGGGAGATCGCGGAGCAGATCGCGGAGAGCCGGCACGAGTCGCTCCAGCAGCCGCACCGGCCGCCCAAGTCCCTCGCCCAGCACACCAAGATCGCCGAGGCCATCCGGGCGCGCAACCGCTCGGCGGCCCGGTCGGCCATGCGCAAGCACCTGGAGACGGTGAGCCGGGTCCGGTTGCTGAGCTGGAATCCGGACGGCGACTGGCCGGCGTGAGGGTGACACCCCTGTAGCACGCCGTTACGCAACGCGGCCCCACACCGGCTGGGGCCGCGGGCGCACCACCGGCCGGGGATATCGTCGGTGTCACCGGACCAGCTCGGATTTCTGCGGAGGGCGACCCTGACCACGGACGACCCCGCGGGCGACACCGCCGCGGACACCCAGGACACCACCGAGGCTCCGACGGAGCGCGCCGGCTGGAAACGGCATCCCGCGTGGCGGTACGCGCTCACCACACTGGCCTGCCTGCTGGTGCTGTTCGCGCTGGTCGCGCCCAACGAGTTCGACCAGTTCTCGGTGGCGTCGTTCCTGCGCATCCCGGCCGAGGCGCTGGTCGGCGCCGCGCTGCTGCTGGTCCTGCCGCCCAGGCCGAGGCGGACCGTGGCGATCGTGCTGGGCGTGATCCTCGGCCTGCTCACCATCGTCAAGCTGCTGGACGTCGGCTTCTTCATCGCCCTGTCCCGCCCGTTCGACCCGGTGGGCGACTGGGCGTTCTTCGGTCCCGGGTTCAACTTCCTGGTCGGCGCGGTGGGCCAGGTGGGCGCCGTCGTCGCCGTGATCCTGGTGGTGATCGTGGCGATCGGCCTGGTGCTGCTGATGGGGCTGGCGGTCGGCCGGCTGGCCCGGATCGCCGCCCGCAGGCGGGTCGCCGTCACCCGGACCACCGCCGTGCTCGCCGTCGTCTGGCTGGTGTGCGCGTTCACCGGTGTCCAGTTCGCCACCGGCCAGCCGTTCGCCGCCCGGACCGCCGCCACGCTCGCCTACGACGACGTGCGCCAGGTCGGCATCGACATCCGCGACCAGCGCCAGTTCAACCGGCAACTGGCCACCGACCCGGTCAACTCGATCCCACCCGGTGACCTGCTCACCGGGCTGCGCGGCAAGAACGTGCTGCTGGTCTTCGTGGAGAGCTACGGGCGGGTCGCGGTCCAGGACTCCGGCTTCTCCCCGCCGATCGACGCCCTGCTGGACAACGGCACCAGACAACTGGCCGCGGCCGGCTTCCAGGCGCGCAGCGCGTTCCTGACCTCGTCCACGGTGGGCGGCGCGAGCTGGCTGGCGCACTCCACCATGCAGTCCGGCCTGTTCGTGAACAGCCAGCAGCGCTACGACGAACTGCTGGCCGCCAACCGCACCTCACTGTCCGGCGCGTTCAAGAAGGCCGGCTGGCGGATCGTCGGTGACGACCCGGCGAATTTCGACCCGCTGCCGAAATCGACGCTGTACGACTACGACAAGTTCTACAACGAGACGAACGTCGGCTACCACGGCCCCCGGTTCTCCTACGCCACCATCCCGGACCAGTTCACGTTCAACGCCTTCCAGCACGACGAACTGGACAAGCCGGGCCACCAGCCGGTGATGGCCGAGATCGACCTGGTGTCCAGCCACTCGCCGTGGGCGCCGCTGCCCAGGATGGTGCCGTGGCGCCAGCTCGGCGACGGCTCGATCTTCGACCCGATGGTCCATGAGGGGACCCAGCCCCGCCAGATCCTGTCCTCCGCGGCCAAGCTCCAGGTCGCCTACGGCCAGTCGATCCAGTACTCGCTGACCGCGCTGATCGACTACCTCAAGCTTTACGGCGACCAGAACACGGTGATGATCTTCCTGGGCGACCACCAACCCGCACCGATCATCACCGGCCAGGGCGCCACCCACGACGTGCCGACCGTGGTGGTGGCCAAGGACCCCAAGGTCATCAACGCGATCTCGTCCTGGGGATGGGACCCCGGCCTGCGGCCGGGCCGCGACGCCCCGGTCTGGCTGATGAGCACGTTCCGGCAGAGGTTCCTGCACGCCTTCGACACCAGGCCCACCCACTGACATACCCGCTGCCAGCGATGCTCCGATAGTACAAACGGGGTACCCGTCCTCACCCCCTGACGGGAGCCGGCCTGCTCCGCGCGCACGTACGTTTCCGGTGAACTCAGATCCACTTCCCGGGGGAGTCACCGATGCTCGTGGCGCGCACGCCTGTCGTGCTGATGTACCACTCGGTGATCCCGTACGACCGCGACCCGTACCTGGTCACCGTGCGGCCCACCCGGCTGGAACGGCAGTTCCTGTGGCTGCGCGACCGGGGGCTGCGCGGCGTGTCGGTCAGCGAACTGCTGTCCGCACGGGACGCCGGCCGCGCCCGCGGCCTGGTGGGTCTCACGTTCGACGACGGCTACGCCGACTTCGCCGAGTACGTCGTGCCCGCGCTGCGCCGGTACGGCTTCACCGCGACCGTCTACGTCATCGCCGGCCAGCTCGGCGGCAGCAACCACTGGGACCCGGACGGCCCGCGCAAGCACCTGATGACGGCCGACCAGGTCGCCCAGGTCGCCGCGGACGGCGTCGAGATCGGCTCGCACGGCCTGAACCACGTGTCACTGCCCGGCCTGCCGGCCGACGCCCTGGTCGCCGAGACCCTACGCAGCAGGCGGCTGCTGCGTGAGATCAGCGGCCAGCCGGTGACCGGGTTCTGTTACCCGTACGGCGACGTCTCCCCGCAGGCCGTGTCCGCCGTCCGCGCCGCCGGTTATGACCACGGCTGCGCGATCTGGCGGTCCGAGCTGACCGGCCGGCTCGCTCTCCCCCGCACCTACGTCGGCGACGTCGACACCGGAATCCGCTTGCGCGCCAAGCGGTTGCGCCACCACCTGGCGTTCGGCCGCAGGCGAATGGTCAGCGGCAACGCCACTCACCAGGATGCGCCGACAGGAGGACGACCCCAGTGACGGAACGGCAACTCGCGCTCGCGGTCAACGGCAGGGAACGGCTGCTGCGCAGCCACCTGGTGGCCTACGAGGCGCCGGCCGGGCCGGGCGTGCACAGCGTGGCGATCGTCGGCCTCGGCTACGTGGGCCTGCCGACCGCGCTCGCGCTGCACGGCCAGTGCCCGCGCATCATCGGCCTGGACAACAACCCGGCCCGGCTGCGCGAGATCGCCGACCGCAGGGCCGACCTGGGCGGCCCGGACCACGAGCGGCTGGTCGCCGCACTGGCCGACGGCAGCCTGGAGCTGACCACCGATCCGGCGCGGCTGGACGAGGCGGACGCGGTCATCGTGTGCGTGCCCACCCCGGTCGACGGTGACCACCTGCCGGACCTGACCGCGCTGCGCAAGGCCTGCGACACCGTCGTCGAGCACGCCCGGCACGGCCAGACGATCATCCTCACGTCGACCAGTTTCGTCGGCACCACCCGGGAAATGCTGATCGACCCGCTGGACGCGCTCGGCCTGCGCGCCGGTGTGGACGTGTTCGTCGGCTTCAGCCCGGAACGCATCGACCCGGGCAACGCCGACCACGTCCAGCGCGACACGCCCCGGGTGGTCGGTGGTGCCTCGCCGGAGTGCGGCAACCGGGTGGCCGACGTGATCGGCCGGCTGACCGACCAGGTCTACCTGGTGACTTCCCCGGAGGCCGCCGAGGCCACCAAGCTCTACGAGAACGTGTTCCGCGCGGTGAACCTGGCCCTGGCCAACGAGTTCGCCGACGCCTGCGGTGCGCTGGGCCTGGACCCGGTGGAGGTGACCGTCGCCGCGGGCACCAAGCCGTACGGCTTCCTCGGTTCGCTGCCCGGTCCCGGCGTCGGCGGGCACTGCATCCCGTGCGACCCGTACTACCTGCTGTGGCAGCTGACCGGCAAGGGGCCGGGCACGCCACTGATCGAGCAGGCCATGCGGTCCATCCACAGCAGACCGAACCGCGTGGTGGACCGGGCGGTCGACGTGCTGGCCGCCGACGGCCTGCCGGCCACCGGCGCGCGGGTGCTGGTGCTGGGCGTCAGCTACAAGTCGGGCGTGCGCGACCTGCGCGAGTCCTCGGCGCTGCCGCTGATCGACGGACTGCGCGCGATCGGGGCCGAGGTCGCCTACCACGACCCGCTGGTGCCCGACGTCGAGCTCGCCGACGGCACCCGGCTGCACAGCGTCGCCGAACCGCGGGGCGCGGACTGGGACCTGGTGGTCGTACACACGGTCCACCCCGGCGTGGACAGCGGCTGGGCCGCCGACTGCGCCCGGGTGCTGGACGCCACCTACCAGTTCGACGTGGCACCGCACCGGGTCGTCGTGTGATGTCCACAGTGGACACAGATACGCCGGCCGTGGTGCTGAAGTTCGACCGCAACCCCATGCACCACGGCGGTCTCGGCGCGATCCGCAGCCTCGGCCGGCTCGGCGTCGAAGTGTACGGGGTGCACGAGTACCGGTGGGCGCCCGCCGCCGGTTCCCGCTACCTGACCGACCGCTGGGTGTGGCGGCCCACCGGCGACCCGGACCGGGTGCTCGCCGACCTCACCGGCCTGGCCAGGCGGATCGGCCGGCCGGCCGTCCTCGTGCCGACCGACGACGCCGCGTCGATCTTCCTCGCCG
>DATEPR010000389.1:0-5161 GCA_035273045.1 Pseudonocardiaceae bacterium
CGACGCCGGCGCCCACGTGGTGGTGCCGTTGCCGTCGCTGGCCGCGGAGCAACGGGTGGTGCGGGAGGCGCTGGGGCACGGCGTGCTGCTCGACGGCCTGGCCCGCCACCACGACGGCCGGCCCAGTTGGCACGGCGTCGGGCTCGGCTACACGGCGTGCACCCGGCCCGAGTTGCTGGCCGTGCTGCCGTCGGTGGTCCGCCTGCTGGTGGCGGCCACGGCCGGCGGGTGATCGTTCGGTGTCACACGGACGGGCCAGCGCTGCGGGTAAGGTCGCTGCCCATGACCGAGCGCAAGCTACGTGTGGCCGTCGTCTTCGGTGGCAGGAGCACCGAGCACGCCGTGTCCTGCCTGTCCGCCGGCAGCGTGCTGTCCCATCTCGACCCGTCCCGGTTCGACGTGGTGCCGATCGGCATCACCGTCGACGGCGCGTGGGTGCTGGCCCAGCAGAACCCGAAGGAGCTGACCGTCGGCGATGGGGTGCTGCCCTCGGTGGAGGGTGGCACCGCGTTGGCGTTGCCCGACCGCGCCCACGAGCTCGTGGTGATGGAGCCGGAGCGGGTCGGCGAGGTGCTCGGCGGGATCGACGTGGTGTTCCCCGTGCTGCACGGCGCGTACGGCGAGGACGGCACCATCCAGGGCATGTTGGAACTGGCCGGCATTCCCTACGCCGGCGCCGGCGTGCTGTCCAGTGCCGTTGCCATGGACAAGGAGTACGGCAAGAAGCTGCTGGCCGCCGAGGGCCTGCCGATCGGCCCGTACGTGGTGCTGCGGCGCGGTGTCGACACCGTCGACGAGGCCACCAGGGAGCGGTTCGGGTTGCCGGTGTTCGTGAAACCGGCCCGTGCCGGGTCGTCGAAGGGCGTCACGAAGGTCACCGACTGGGCCGATCTGGGCGCGGCGATCGAGCATGCCAGGGCGGTGGACCCGAAGGTGATCGTGGAGGCCGCGATGGTCGGCCACGAGGTCGAGTGCGGCGTGCTGGAGTACCCGGACGGCCGGGTGGACGCATCGCTGCCGGCCGAGGTCCGGTTCGTCGGCGACGACACCGACTGGTACGACTTCGACGCCAAGTACCTGGACGACTCGTGCGAGTTCGACGTGCCGGCGAAACTGCCGGACGCGGTGATCGCGACCGTGCGCGAGACGGCGGTGCGCGCGTTCCGGGCGCTGGACTGCCAGGGCCTGGCCAGGGTGGACTTCTTCGTCGGACCGGACGACACGGTCACGGTCAACGAGGTCAACACCATGCCCGGATTCACCGAGACCTCGATGTTTCCCAGGATGTGGGCGGTCACCGGCGTCGACTACCGCACGCTGCTCACCACGATCGTCCAAACCGCGATCGCCAGGGGCACGGGCCTGCGTTAGAAGACAGGTTTCGCCGGCAGTGTGGCGACGATCGAGTCGGACACGTCCTGGATCGGCCCGGTGCCGATGCCGCCGGGCAGGGTGAGCGCCACCACGACCGGCCGGTCCACCGCGTACCACGTGGTGAGACCGTCCGCGCTGACCCGCAGCCACTGCACGCCGTCCACGTCGAGCAGTTCCGACGTCGGCGTCAACTCCGGCGGCCGTTCGATGCCGCACCGCAGCACGACCGGGTCGCCGTGCCGGCCGCCCCACGCGGCCGCGGCCGGTGGTGCCGGTTCGGCGAGCTGCCGGGCGGGCAGCGGTGCGCGGCCGTTGGCCAGTGTGGCGGGCAGTTTCCGCAGCAGCGCGGCGCACTCCGGTGATCCGGCCTGCGGCGCGTCCACCGGGACCAGCAGCACCGGCCCGGTCGGGCTCGCCGTCGGTGGCGCGCTGGACGTCGACGCCGGTGCCGATATGCCGCCGCCCGGACCCGCCACGATGCCGGCCACGGCGACGCCGACCGCCAGCGCGACACCGAGCACGAGTGAGACGACCATCGGTGGTGACAGTCGCCGGCCGGCAGGCTGGACTGGGGCCGCCGATCCCGTAGGATCGTGCGCCGTGCCGCCCGAACCGGTGTCGTCGTTCACGATTCCTTGTGCCGTCACGGATTACGAGTGGTCCAGATGAACCACCGGGCAGGTCAGCGTGCGCGTGATGCCCTCCACGTTCTGCACCTTCGCCACCACCAGTTGGCCCAGCAGGTCGACGTTCTCGGCCTCGGCCACGACGATCACGTCGTACGGGCCGGTCACGTCCTCGGCAGTGGTGACCCCGGGAATCCCGGCGATCTGCGACGCGACCGCTGCGGCCTTGCCGACCTCTGTCTGGATGAGGATGTATGCGTGGACCACGGCGTGCCCCTTCGCGTCGACGGGTCAGGTCGGGGTAGGAACGTGAGTATCCGTGCCCGAGGGCAGCGGAGGCAGCCAACGTACCCCAGATGGGGATCATTATGGGGTCCGACCATTCATCGCAGGAGGTAATTGTGCCCCCGGACCTCCCTGACGAGTCGGACACTGTCGCTGATGTGGGTGAGTTCGGTCTCATCCGCCGGGTGACCGACGGCAGGCAGCAGCCGGCCACCACGCTGCTCGGGCCGGGTGACGACGCGGCGGTCGTGTCGGCACCCGACGGCCGGGTCGTGGCCACCACCGACGTGCTGGTCGAGGGCGTGCACTTCCGCCTCGACTGGTCCACTCCCGAGCAGGTCGGCCGCAAGGCGGTGGCGGTCAACATGTCCGACATCGCGGCCATGGGGGCGGTGCCGACAGCGGTGCTGGTCGGCTTCGGCTGCCCGCCGTCCACACCGGCCTCGGTGGTGGACGAGTTGTCCAACGGCATGTGGGCCGAGGCGGGCCGGGCCGGGGCGGGTGTCGTCGGTGGCGACATGGTGACGTCCGACATGCTGGTGGTGTCGATCACAGCGCTGGGTGACCTGGAGGGCAGGCAGCCGGTGACCCGGTCCGGCGCGATGCCCGGGGACGTGGTCGCGGTGTGCGGCAAGCTCGGCTGGTCGGCGGCCGGTCTGGCGGTGCTCGGGCGTGGTTTCCGGTCGCCGGTCAGCGTCGTCGGGGCGCACCGGGCGCCGGAACCGCCGTACCCGGCGGGCGCGCAGGCGGCGCGGGCGGGTGCCACCGCGATGGTGGACGTGTCCGACGGCCTGCTCGCCGACCTCGGCCACATCGCCGACGACTCGAACGTGCACGTCGACGTGCGCACGGACCTGGTCGACGTGCCGCAGCGGCTGGTCGACGTGGCCACGGCGCTGGGCGCCGACCCGTTGCACTGGGTGCTGACCGGCGGCGAGGACCACGCGCTGGCGGCGACGTTCCCGGAGCCGGCGGCGGTGCCGGACGGCTGGCGGACGGTCGGCACGGTGCTGCGCGGCAACGGGGTCACCGTCGACCAGCAGCCCTACGTGCGGCCGGTGGGCTGGGAGCACTGGCGTGCTCGAAGCTGAGCTGACCATCCAGCCGGTCGCCTACGACGATCCGGTAGCGGCGGCGCTGATCGACGAGGTACAGCAGGAGTACGTGGTGCGCTACGGCGGCCACGACGCCACCCGCGTGTCGGCCGACGAGTTCGCGCCGCCGCGTGGCCTGTTCCTGGTGGGCTACGCCGGTGGCGTGCCGGTGGCGTGCGGCGGCTGGCGGGCGCACGACGCGGCCGACCCGGGTTTCGCCGACGGGGACGCCGAAGTGAAACGCATGTATGTCACCCCAGCGGCCCGAGGCCGTGGCTTCGCGAGGGCGATCCTGGCTGAATTGGAACGCACCGCCGCACGGGCGGGCAGGCGCCGGATCATGCTGGAGACCGGCAGCAAGCAGCCGGAGGCGATCGCGTTGTACGAGTCGTCCGGCTACCGGCCGGTGCCGAACTTCGGGACGTACCGGCACGAGCCGTCGAGCCGGTGCTACGGCAAGGAACTGTGAGGAGCCACCGTGCCGATCTATGCGCTGGGCGAGCAGGAGCCGACGATCCACCCCGATGCGTACGTGCATCCGGATGCGACGGTCATCGGTGACGTGCGGCTGGGCGCGTTCGCGTCGGTGTGGCCGCAGGCGGTGCTGCGTGGTGACTACGGGTATGTGGAGGTGGGGGAGCGGACCAGCGTGCAGGACGGTTCGGTGATCCACTGCACGGAGTTCACCCCGGCGATCATCGGCAACGACTGCGTGATCGGCCACAATGTGCACGTCGAGGGCGCCACGATCGCCGATCACTGCCTGATCGCGTCGGGTTCGGTGGTGCTGAACGGAACCGTGATCGAGGAAGGTGCGGTGGTAGGCGCGGGTGCGGTGATCTCGTTCGGCGGCCACGTGCCCGCCCGGCGGATGGCGCTGGGTGTGCCCGCGAAGATCAGGGAGAACTACGAGGTCCCCGACCATGCGTGGCAGGAGATCGTCGATCGGTACGTGGCCAACATCGCCGTGTTCCGGGCGAAGCTGCGGCGGATCGACTGACCGCTAGAGTAGCGGTCCGTGGCTGCACGTCCCCTGAACGAAGTCGTCGCACCGGACTGGGCGGAGGCGCTGGCCCCGGTAGCCGACCGGATAGCCGCGATGGGCGATTTCCTGCGAGCCGAGGTAGCGGCGGGCCGCAGGTACCTGCCGGCGGGCGAGAACGTGCTGCGTGCCTTCCACCAGCCGTTTCACGAGGTGCGAGTGCTGATCGTCGGCCAGGACCCGTACCCGACCCCGGGGCACCCGGTGGGGCTGAGCTTCTCCGTCGCGCCCGATGTGCGGCCGCTGCCCAAGAGCTTGATCAACATCTTCTCCGAGTACAGCGAAGACCTGGGTTTCCCGCCCCCGTCGAATGGTGACCTGTCCCCGTGGGCGGAACGAGGGGTGCTCCTGTTGAACAGGGCGCTTACGGTGGCACCGGGCAGGCCCAACTCCCACCAGGGCAAGGGCTGGGAGCAGATCACCGAGCAGGCGATCATGGCCCTGGCGGCAAGGAAGCAGCCCATGGTGGCGATCCTGTGGGGCCGCAACGCGCGAAACCTGAAGCCGCTGCTGGGCGACCTGCCGTGCGTGGAGTCCGCCCACCCCAGCCCCATGTCGGCGTCGGGCGGATTCTTCGGCTCGCGCCCCTTCACCAGAACCAACCGCCTGCTGACCGAACAAGGCGCAGACCCAGTGGACTGGCGACTGCCGTAGCGGCCCGAACGACACAACGACACACAGCCGCCCGGCAGCGAGACCCGACCCCGAGCCCACCGGCCCGAACCCACACCTGAGCAACG
>DATEPR010000390.1:0-9045 GCA_035273045.1 Pseudonocardiaceae bacterium
TACTCGCGCACCGGCAACCCGACCCGTACCGCGCTGGAGGAATGCCTTGCCGCGCTGGAGAACGGCCGGTTCTGCCAGGCGTTCGCGTCCGGCATGGCCGCCACCGACGTGCTGCTGCGCGCGGTGTGCCGGCCGGGTGACCACATGGTCATCCCGGACGACGCCTACGGCGGCACGTTCCGCTTGGTGGACAAGGTGTTGCGGCCGTGGGGCGTGCAGCACACCCCGGTCGCGGTGTCCGATGTGGACGCGATCAGGGCGGCGTGCCGGCCGGACACCAAGGTGATCTGGTGCGAGTCGCCGACCAATCCGCTGCTGAACGTCGCGGACATCGCCGCGCTGGCCGGCGTCGCCCACGACACCGGCGCGCTGCTGGTCGTGGACAACACGTTCGCGTCGTCGTACCTCCAGCAGCCGCTCGACCTGGGCGCCGACGTCGTGGTCCACTCGGCCACCAAGTACCTCGGCGGCCACTCCGACGTGGTCGGCGGTGCCCTGGTCACGTCCGACGAGGACTTGGCCGGCCAGGTGGCGTTCCTGCGCAACGCGGCCGGTGCCGTGCCCGGCCCGTTCGACACCTGGCTGACGCTGCGCGGGCTGAAGACGCTCGCGGTGCGCATGGAACGGCACAGCGACAACGCGGAGCGGGTCGTTGACTTCCTCACCGGCCACCCCAAGGTCACCGGCGTCCGCTATCCCGGCCTGCCCGGACATCCCGGCCACGACACCGCCGCCAAGCAGATGCGCCGGTTCGGCGGCATGGTGTCGTTCACGGTCGCCGGCGGGGAACCGGCGGCGCTGGACGTGTGCGCGCGGACGAGGCTGTTCACGCTGGCGGAGTCGCTGGGCGGAGTGGAGTCGCTGATCGAGCACCCCGGCCGGATGACGCACGCCTCGACGGCCGACTCGGTGCTTGAGGTGCCAGCCGACCTGGTGCGGCTGTCGGTCGGCATCGAGGACGCCGACGACCTGGTCGCCGACCTGGCCGCCGCGCTCGGCTGACCGTTACGGCCGGCGGGCCTGGGAGTTCACGCCGTGCCCGGTGACGCCGCCGACCTGTGCCGCGTGCACCACCGACTGCGGTGCGCTGGGCAACTCGTCGCGGCTGACGCAGCCGCCGACGAGGTGCAGCGTCACGCCCTCCTGGACGTAGTGGCCAGGGTTGGGGCAGGCGGCCTGGCTGACGGTGAACACGGCCGCACCTGTCAGTGCCGCGGCCGCCGCGACCGCCCCGAACAGCGGGAGCACTGCGGCGACACGGGACACGTGCGCCATCTGTCAACCTCCCGAGACGTCTCTGTGTCTGTGGGGTCGGCCCCATCTCGGGCGACCACCTGCGGCGAGTGCCCGACCACGGACCGCCGTATCGAGACTACCCTCCCGATCCGGGCTCGGCGCACGCACACGTCACACGTGATGCTGGGAGGATCACCGCATGGAACTGGTCACCGTCGACCGGATTCGCGCTGCCCGGGACCTGCTGGCCGGCGTGATCCGCGAGACGCCGATCGAGTACTCCAGGACGCTCACCGCAGTACACGGCGGCGACGTGCACCTGAAGTGCGAGAACCTGCAACGCACCGGGTCGTTCAAGATCAGGGGCGCCTACGTCCGCATCCACGGGCTGTCCCCGGCGGACCGGGCCAGAGGGGTGGTCGCGGCCAGCGCGGGCAACCACGCGCAGGGGGTGGCACTCGCCGCGTCGACCCTGAACATTACGTCCACGGTGTTCATGCCGGTGCAGGTTCCGCTGCCCAAACTGGCGGCCACCCGGTCCTACGGCGCGACCGTCCGGCTGGCCGGCACGGTGATCGACGAGACACTGGCCGAGGCCAAGGCATACGCGGCCGAGACGGGCGCGGTGTTCATCCACCCGTTCGACCATCCGGACATCATCGCCGGCCAGGGCACGGTCGGGCTGGAACTGCTGGACCAGCTGCCCGACGTGGGCACGGTCGTGGTACCCGTCGGTGGCGGCGGACTGCTGGCCGGCGTCGCGGTCGCGGTGAAGGCGACCCGGCCGGACGTGCACGTGGTGGGCGTGCAGGCCGAGCAGGCCGCTGCCTTCCCGAGGTCCTTGCGGGCGGGTGCGCCGGTCCGGTTGGCCGAGCTCGCGACCATGGCCGACGGCATCGCGGTGGGTGAGCCGGGCATCGTCACCTACGCGCACGTCGACTCGCTGGTGGACGCCGTGGTCACGGTCAGCGAGGAGTACCTGTCCCGGGCCGTGCTGCTGTGCCTGGAACGGGCGAAACTCGTCGTGGAACCGGCCGGCGCCGCGGCGGTGGCGGCCGTGTTGCAGCACCGGTTCACCCCGCCGGTGGCCGTCGTGCTGTCCGGCGGCAACGTCGATCCGCTGCTGTTGCTCCAGATCATCCAGCACGGCATGACCGCCGGCGGCCGGTACCTGGCGCTGCGGCTGCGCGTGCCGGACCGGCCCGGCTCGCTGGCCGCGCTGTTGCGGCTGGTCGGCGAGCTGGGCGCGAACGTGCTGGACGTCGAGCACTCCCGGGTCGCCGGGGCGCTGCGGCTGGGCGAGGTGGACATCTCGCTGGACCTGGAGACCCGGGGACCGGAGCACTGCGCCCAGGTCACGACCGCCCTGCACGACGCCGGCTACACCGTGCTGGAACGCATCTGAAGGCGCGTTACAGGTTGCCCCTGCGTTCCTGTTCCCGTTCGATCGCCTGGAACAGCGCCTTGAAATTGCCCTTGCCGAAACCCAGCGACCCGTGCCGTTCGATGAGTTCGTAGAACACCGTCGGCCGGTCGCCGATCGGCGCGGTGAAGATCTGCAACAGGTAGCCGTCCTCGTCCCGGTCCACCAGAATGCCGCGGCTGCGCAGTTCCTCGATCGGCACCCGCACCTCGCCGATCCGGGCACGCAGTTCCGGGTCGTCGTAGTAGGAGTCCGGTGTGGTCAGGAACTCGACGCCATGGGCCGCCATCCGGTCGACGGTGGCCAGGATGTCGTTGGTGGCCAAGGCGATGTGCTGCACGCCCGCGCCGCCGTAGAACTCCAGGTACTCGTCGATCTGCGACTTGCGCCTGCTCACCGCCGGCTCGTTCAGCGGGAACTTCACCCGGTGGTTGCCGCACGCCACGACCTTGCTCATCAGCGCCGAATAGTCGGTCGCGATGTCGTCGCCGACGAATTCGGCCATGTTCGTGAAGCCCATCACCCTGCGGTACCAGTCGACCCAGTGGTCCATCCGGCCCAGTTCCACGTTGCCCACGCAGTGGTCCACCGCTTCGAACAGCCGGGCGGCCTGCGGTTCGCCGGTGCGGGCCTGGTAGCCGGGCAGGTAGGGGCCGGTGTAGTGGGCGCGGTCGACCAGGGTGTGCACGGTCTCGCCGTAGGCGGCGATCGTGGCCGTGCGGACGGTGCCGTGCTCGTCGGACACGTCGTGCGGTTCGACCGTGACCGTCGCGCCCTGCTCCCTGGCGTGCGCGACGCAGCGGTCCACGTCGGCCACCTCCAGCACCAGGTCGGTCACGCCGTCGCCGTGCCGCCGGTGGTGGTCGGCCAGCGGGCTGTCCGGCCGTACCGCTCCGTTGACCACGAACCGGGCCTGCCCGGACGTCAGCACGTAGGACTTGTGGTCCCGGTTCCCGGTCTCCGGTCCGGAGTAGGCCACCAGCCGCATGCCGAAGACGTGCTGGTAGTACCAGGCCGTCTGGGTCGCGTTGCCGACGGCGAACACCACGGCGTCCAGCGCACGCACCGGGAACGGGTCGCCGGCCGGGTCGTAGTCGACCAGGCCGACCAGTTGCCGCAGCTGGTCGAAGCTCACCTCGGCCAGCCCGTCCAGTGTCTCGGTCATGTCGCTCAGCATCCGATCACGGTGCAGAATGAGCAACAGTTCCCGTTTCCGCTGTGCAGCATGACCATCAGATGCGCGGCTTCGCCGGGCAGAGTGGACAGGTTGTCCAGGAAAATCGAGGTGCGTGATGACCGAACCCGGTCCGCTGGACGAACTGGACGCCCGGCTCCTGCTGCTGCTCACCGACGAACCGCGGCTGGGCGTGCTGGAGTCGTCCCGGCGGCTCGGCGTGGCACGCGGGACCGTGCAGGCGCGGCTGGACAAGCTCGTCGCCCGAGGGGTGCTCGGCGGGTTCCCGCCGGCGCTGGACCTGGCCGCGATGGGCTACGGGCTGACCGCGTTCGCCGTCGTCGAGATCGCACAGGGGTTCCGCGGCCCGGTGACCGAGCAGCTGGCCGCGATCCCCGAGGTCTGCGAGGTGCACGCCACCACCGGTCAGGGCGACCTGCTGGTGCGGATGGTGGCCACGTCCAACGCCGACCTGCAACGGGTCATCGACGAGGTGGTCGACGTGCCCGGCGTGCACCGGCTGGCGTCGTCGATCGCCCTGTCCACGCCGATACCGCCGAGGGTGCGCCCACTCCTGGAACGGCTGCTGTCCCCACCGCACAGCCGTGGCGGACGGACCGACGCACCGGTCCGTCCGCCATGGCCCTAGCCGGTGGTGAGCTCAGCCGTGGTACGGCACGGCCTTGATCAGGGTGACCTTCATGGTGTTGCCGTTGGGCAGCGTGTACTGCCTGGTCTCGCCCTCCTTGGCGCCCAGCAGTGCCTGGCCCAGCGGCGAACTGGGGGAGTAGACCTCAAGGGACCCGTGCGCGCCTTCCTCGCGGGTGGCCAGCAGGAACTCCTCGGTCTCGTCGTCGCCGTCGTACCGCACCGTCAGCACCATGCCGGGCGCGGCGACACCGTTGGTGGTCGGCGCCTCCCCGACCTTCGCCGCCCGCAGCAGTTCCTGGAGCTGGCGGATCCGGGCCTCCTGCTTGCCCTGTTCCTCCCTGGCGGCCATGTAGCCGCCGTTCTCCTTCAGGTCGCCTTCCTCGCGGCGGGCGTTGATCTCCGCCGCCATGACCGGGCGATTCGCGATCAGCTCGTCGAGTTCCTGCTTGAGCCGGTCGTGGGCTTCCTGGGTCAGCCAGGTCACCTGGGTGTCGCTCACGGTCATCAACTCCTCGTCTGGATCCAAACCCGAAGGCTTACGGGGTTGGGCCGTCCGCGCCGTGGGCAGCCCGGAACGGCAAAAACACGGCCCCGCCGGAGCCGTGCTGCTTGTCGAGGGTAGCACGACCAGCAGTTGGCCGACGAAAGATTTTCGTTGTCCTGCGGCCGCGTAACCGCAGATCACCCGCTTGGCGGCATCGATTTGGTCAGCCAGGCCGGAACCTGGTAGGAGCATCCGTAGAACTCGACGGTGGTCGCCCGTGCCACTGTTCGCAACTCGACGGGCAACGTCCTGGCCGTCCCATTCGGTGGGACATAGACCTCGCCGCGGGCCACTTCCGAGCCGTCCGCTGACAGCGCGTACACGATGCAGTCGGCCGCCTGGTCCGGATGATTCCGGCCGACGGTGAACGTCGCGGTCACTTCCGAGTCGCTCACCACGTGGTAGGCGGTCACCTCGGGATCGATCGGCGTCGCGCCGAGATTCTGGTACGCGACATAGGCGACGATCAGGCCGGCCACCACGAACCCGGCCAGCAGCGACCAGTACCACCAGCGGCGGGTGCCCTTGCTCTTGGGCGTGCCGTAGCGACCGGGCGGCAGTTCGCGCACCGCCATGTCGCCACCTCTTCCGCCCTGCTCGAAGCCCTGCCACCGGCACCCGATGGCCGGGAGCTGTCGGTCCTACGGGAACAATGGAGGACGACCCTCACGTTGATTATCGCGGACAGGCGTGGGGCGGCACGCGAGGGGTCCGATCGACCGACCAGGAGGAACTCGCCGATCATGGCTGAGAAGCTGCGCTTGATGACCGTGCACGCACATCCCGACGACGAGTCCAGCAAGGGTGCCGCGACGCTGGCCAAGTACGTCGCCGAGGGTCAGGACGTCATGGTGGTGACCTGCACCGGAGGGGAACGGGGCAGCATCCTCAATCCCGCGATGGACAAGCCGGGCGTGCTGGAGCGGATGAGCGAGATCCGCGTCGAGGAGATGGCCGAGGCGGTCCAGATCCTGGGGGTGCGGCACCGGTGGCTCGGCTTCGTCGACTCCGGCCTGCCCGAGGGCGACCCCAAGCCGCCGCTGCCGGACGGCTGCTTCGCCGTCGTGCCGCTCGAAGAACCGACGGCTGCGCTGGTGCAGCTGGTCCGCGAGTTCCGCCCGCACGTGCTGGTCACCTACGACGAGAACGGCGGCTACCCGCACCCGGACCACATCCGCTGCCACGAGATCTCCGTCGCCGCGTTCGACGCCGCCGGCGACCCGGACCAGTTCCCCGAGGCCGGTGCCCCCTGGCAGCCGCTGAAGCTGTACTACTCGCACGGCTTCTCCCGGGCCAAGATGCTCGCTTTCCACAACGCGCTGCTCGCCAGGGGCGAGGAGTCGCCCTACGGGGAGTGGCTGAAGAACTGGGACGAGAAGCGGCCCGACGTCATGGAGCGCGTCACCACCCGGGTCGAGTGCGCCGACTACTTCCCGATCCGGGACAAGGCGCTGCTCGCGCACGCCACCCAGATCGACCCGAACAGCCGCTGGTTCCGCCTCGACCTGGACATCCAGCGCCAGGTCTGGCCGACCGAGGAGTACGAGCTGGCCAGGTCGCTGGTGGACACCACCCTGCCCGAGGACGACCTGTTCGCCGGGGCGCGTGAGACAGTAGCGGCATGACACATCTGTGGGCCGTACCGATCTGGTTGGCTGCCGGGCCCGGCAGCAACCAGCCGAACGGCCAGGGTCAGGAGTTCGGCTCGTCCGAGCCGGTCGCGCTGATCCTGATCATCGCGCTGTTCATCGCCGTCGCGTTCCTGATCCGCTCGATGACCAAGCACCTGAAGAAGGTTCCGGCCAGTTTCGAGCCGGAGGAGGAGCAGCAGGAGACGACGGCGGAGGAGCAGGAGAAGCAGGATCACTGACCGGCCAGGCAGCGCCGCCGCACCGACCGCAGCCAACTGCGCACGGCCGGCAGGTTCGGCACGGCCGGCAGCGGTGATCGCAGCACCGCCTCGGCCCCCCGGTCGCGCAGCGACTCCACCCACGCCTGCGTGTCCGCCCACGGCAGTTCACCGGCGGCCACCGCGCCCAGCAGCTCTTGGTCGGCCGACATGTCCAGGTCCAGCCGGCCGGTGCGCAGGGTGCGCTCGGCCACGGTGAGCAGCCGGATCACGTCGGCCACCTGACCCCAGCGGGGCGTGCCACCGGCCGCCATCGCCGCGGCCGCCCGCGCGTAGTCGGTCGCCGTGGCCCTGCGGTAGGCGTCGGCCACCCGCTGGGACAGGAACGCCACGGTCAGCTCGCGCAACTCGGCGCCGATGTCGGTGCTCGACTCCACCAGCGGCGAGCCGAGCACCTCGTACGCGGCCGGATCGGCGGCCAGTGCGAGCACGCAGAACCGCTCCAGCTCCCAGCTCAGCCGGTCCAACCCCGGCCCGGCCACGGTGTCCGGCGGCTTCTCGAACTCCCAGAACAGTTCCGTCGGCGGCACGAACACGCCCCGCCGCCGCACCTCGTCGTCGGGCACGTCGTCCAGGTCGGCCAGGCGGTGCGCGGGCGCGCCGACCACCACGGACAGCACCGTGTGCGCACCGGCGAACGCGGCGGCGTCGGCGAACTCGGCGGCCTCGTCGGTCACGGCGGACAGTGTCCTGGACACTGGAGGACATGACGAACAGGCTCGCCGGCTCGACCAGCCCGTACCTGCTGCAACACGCGGAGAACCCGGTCGACTGGTGGCCGTGGAGTGACGAGGCGTTCGCCGACGCGCGCCGCAGGGACGTGCCGGTGCTGCTGTCCGTCGGCTACGCGGCCTGCCACTGGTGTCACGTCATGGCCCACGAGTCGTTCGAGAACCCCGCGGTCGCCGCGTACATGAACGAACACTTCGTGAACATCAAGGTGGACCGGGAGGAACGGCCGGACGTGGACGCCGTCTACATGGCGGCCACCCAGGCGATGGCCGGCCAGGGCGGCTGGCCGATGACGTGTTTCCTCACGCCGGACGGCGAACCGTTCCACTGCGGCACCTACTATCCGCCGACCCCACACTCCGGGATGCCGTCGTTCCCGCAGCTGCTGGACGGTGTCCGGCGGGCGTGGGCGGACCGCCGGGACGACGTCGTGGCGGCGGCCGCGCAGGTGGTGTCCGCGCTGGGCGAGCAGCAGAAGCCGTTCCCCACCGGCCAGATCGACACCGACCTGCTGGACGGCGCCGCCGTGTCCATGCTCGGCGACTTCGACCGCAAGCACGGCGGATTCGGCGGTGCGCCGAAGTTCCCGCCGTCGATGGTGCTGGAGTTCCTGCTGCGCCACCACGAACGCACCGGCTGACCGGACTCACTGTCACTTGTGGATGCTACCGCCGAGGCGATGGCCCGCGGCGGCATCTACGACCAGCTCGCCGGCGGCTTCGCCCGGTACAGTGTGGACGCCGCGTGGGTGGTGCCGCACTTCGAGAAGATGTTGTACGACAACGCACAGCTGCTCCGTGTCTACGGGCATCTGCACCGCCGCACCGGTTCCGCGCTGGCGCGCCGGATCGCCGACGAGACGGCGCGGTTCCTGCTGACCGACCTGGCCACGCCGCAGGGCGCGTTCGCCGCGGCGCTGGACGCGGACACCGACGGCGTCGAGGGCCTGACGTACGTGTGGACACCGGACCAGCTCACCGAGGTGCTCGGTGCCGACGACGGCGCCTGGGCGGTCGAGCTGTTCGGCGTGACGGGAACGTTCGAGCACGGCACGTCGACGCTGCGCCTGCCCGCCGACCCGGACGATCCGGCCCGCTGGGCGTCGGTCCGCGAGCGCCTGCTGGCCGCACGGGCGACCCGGCCGCAGCCGGCCAGGGACGACAAGGTCGTCACCGCGTGGAACGGGCTGGCCATCGGGGCGCTGGCCGAGGCCGGTGTCGCGCTGGAGCGGCCGGAGTGGATCGCGGCGGCGGCGCGGGCGGCGGACTTCCTGGTCAGCCGCCACCTGGTGGACGGCAGGCTGCGCCGCACGTCCCGGGACGGCGCGGTCGGGACGTCGGCTGGGGTGCTGGAGGACTACGGCTGTCTGGCCGACG
>DATEPR010000391.1:0-3894 GCA_035273045.1 Pseudonocardiaceae bacterium
GGCCGCACCGGGGCCGGGCCCGGCCGGCCAGCGCGTGGGTGCTGCTCACCCGGCTGGCCCCGGAACTGGCCGAGTGGGCGGCGTTCTTCGCGTCCTGCTCGGCCACCCGGGCGGCGATCCTGGCCGGCGTGACCAGGCACGTCACCCAGCGGTCCGCCGACGACCTGGTCCGCCAGGCGGCCCAGTTCACCGACCTGGTGGCCGGTTTCGTCACCGCGCACGACGCCCGCAGGCCCGACGGTGACTGACCGGGCACTCGTCGACCAGGACCGGTTGTGGCAGGTGCTGGGTGCGGAGTCGGAGGTGCTGGCGGCGTCGGTGCGCGGCGCCCGGCTGGAGTCGGTGATCCCCGGCTGTCCCGGTCTCACGCTCGGCGAGACCGCCAGGCACGTGGGCAGCCAGTACCGGATGGTGTGGCGGTGGCTGCGCGACGGCCAGCAGCCGGGCGAGTGGCAGCGGGAACCGGGACCGAACCGGGACCTCGCCGACTTCGTGCGCACCGGTGCGGCGCCGCTGCTGGCCGAACTGGCCGCACACCAACCGGACGAGCCGGCTCCGACGTGGTGGCCGGAGGAGCAGAACTACGGGTTCTGGCGGCGCCGGATGGCCCACGAGACCACCGTGCACCGCTACGACGTGCAGGGCGCGGCCGGCATGGTCCCGGACGAGGTGCCGGACGACATCGCGCTGGACGGCATCGACGAGGTGCTGACGCTGTGGTTCCTGCACCGGCTGGCGGTGCTCGGCGTGTCCGGCACCCGGGACCAGGTGGTGCTGGTGCGGACCGGTGGGCTGGAGTGGCTGACCAGGGCCGGCACCGACCACACCAGCACCCGCCGGCCGTTCGACCCGGTCGACGCGGACGAACCGGCCGCCGCCGACGTCGCCAACGCCACGGTCTCCGGTGACCCCATGCAGGTCTACCTGTGGCTGTGGGGGCGGCGGCCGGACCGGGCGGTGGACATGGAGGGCAGCGAGGACGCCATCGCGCAGCTGTGGGCGTTGCTGCGGCTGGCCACCCGCTGACCCGGCCCGCGTCAGATCTTGCGCAGCCGGACCCGGTTGATCGAGTGGTCGGATCCCTTCTGCAGCACCAGGTCGGCGCGGGCCCTGGTGGGCAGGATGTTCTGCACCAGGTTCGGTTCGTTGATCTCGCTCCACAGGCTGTTGGCCCGCGCCACGGCCTGCTCGTCGTCCAGGTCGGCGTAGCGGTGGAAGTACGACGCCGGGTCGGCGAACGCGGTCACCCGCAGCGTCAGGAACCGCGACACGTACCAGCGCCGGATGTCCTCGATGTGGGCGTCCACGTAGATGGAGAAGTCGAACAGGTCGGACACCATCAGCCGTGGCCCGGCCTGGAGCACGTTGAGCCCCTCGATGATCAGGATGTCCGGTTTGCGGACGGTCTGCTGGGCGCCGGGCACGATGTCGTAGCTCAGGTGCGAGTAGACGGGGGCGTGCACCTCGGGGTGGCCGGCCTTCACCTCGGCGACGAACCGGACCAGTGACCTGCGGTCGTAGCTTTCCGGGAAACCCTTGCGGTTCATCAGTCCCCGGCGTTCCAGTTCCGCGCTCGGCCACAGGAAGCCGTCCGTGGTGATCAGGTCGACGCCGGGATGGTTGGGCCAGCGGGACAGCAGGGTGCGCAGCACGCGGGCCGTGGTGGACTTGCCGACGGCGACGCTGCCGGCGATGCCGATCACGAACGGCACCCGCTCGCCCCGTTCCCCGAGGAACGTCGTGGTCGCCGAGTGCAGCCGCTGCCGTGCCGCGACCTGGAGGTTGAGCAGCCGGGACAGCGGCCAGTAGATGTCGGCGACCTCCTCCAGCGACGTCGGCTCGCCCAGGCCGCGCAGCCGATCCAGTTCCGGGTCGGTCAGCGGCAGCGGCGTCGACTCGCGCAACTCGCGCCACTCGTCCCGGTCGAGCTCGACATACGGGGTGAGGTCCCGGACTCGTGCCACCACCTCAGTGTCACCCGTGATCGCCACCACACCGGTTCCGGGTGGAGCCGGAACCCGGAGCGGGCCGGTGTCGTTGGGGGTGTGTGGCGATACTCGCGTTCGCGCTCCCGGGCAGCGTGGTGCTGCTCGTGCTGCTCGGCGCCTACGAGACGCGGCGGCGGCGCAGCCGTCCGGGGCGGACGCTGTCCGAGACCTACGTGAACGAGATCACCGCGCTGTTCTACGGGACGAAACGGCGCGAACTGGACCAGCGGGACTCGTGGTCGATGATGCGGGAGGACGACGCCCAGGGCGCGCCGCCGGAGATGGGCGTCGACCTGGACCGGGGTGTCGCCGTGCTGCGCCCCGACGACGACCCCGGCCGGTAACCGGTCAGTCCTCGGCGACGCAGGCCCGCAGTTCGGCCTCGCTCACGTTGCCGCCGCTGCACATCACGGCCACCCGCCGGCCGGCGAACCGGTCCCGGTTGGCGAGCAGCCCGGCCAGGGCGGCGGCGCCCGCGGCCTCGACGACGGTGTGCGCGTCGCGGATCAGCACCCGCTGGGCGGCCCGGATGTCCTTGTCGTCGACCAGCACGAAATCGGTCAGCTTGGCACGCAGGATGCGCTGCGGCAGTTCGAAACCGGAACCGGTGGCCAGGCCCTCGGCCACGGTCTGGTTGTCCCTGCGGACCAGGTGACCGGCCTCCCAGGAGTCGTGCGCGGCCGGGGACGCCGACGACTGCACGCCGATGATCCGGCAGTGCGGCGCGACCGCCTCCGCGACCAGGCACGCGCCGGACGCGCCGCTGCCGCCGCCGATGGGCACGAAGATGGCGTCCAGGTCCGGTTCGCGTTCCAGGATCTCCAGGTAGGCGGTGCCGACGCCGGCGATCAGGTGCGGTTCGTCACCGGAACTGACCAGCCGGGCCGTGCCGGTGGCGCCGCGCTCCTCGGCGTACTGCCGTGCGGCCTCGAAGTCGGCGCCGAACTCGACCAGTTCGGCGCCCATCCCGCGGACGGCGGCCGCCTTCACCGGGTTCGGGTGCTCCGGCATGACGATCGTGCACGGCGCGCCGAACAGCGCCGCCGAGTAGGCGAGGGACTGGGCGTGGTTGCCGGTCGAGTAGCCGAGCACGCCGGCGGCCCGTTCGGCCGGTGTCATCGAGTCCAGCAGCGTGATGCCGCCCCGGACCTTGAACGCACCGGTAGGCTGCACGTTCTCGTGCTTGACGAACGTGGTGGCGCCGGTGGTGGCGTTGAGGGAGGGGTAGGCCCACAGCGGGGTGGGCGGCAGGTGGGTGGACACCACCCGCCGGGCGCGCAACACGTCGGTCATCGTCGGAAGCTCCATGCCAGCACGCTGGCAGGCTCCGTCCGATTCGGCAAAGCCGATTTCCGCCCACGGTGGGCGGGGTCCGTCTATTGGACGTTGGTACCAGTCCACACTGGGGGTGGCAATCTTCCGGCCGGGACTGGCGTGATCGCCGCAACTGTGCTTGGGCCGCCGCGACCGTGATCTGACCTGGCCCCGCGGCACCCGCCCCGGCAGGGCCGGATCATCGGCCGGGCCGCGCGGCGATTCACCAGGTGGGGCCGACCTAGTACCAACGTCCACTATCTGTACGCACTGTCCGATCGGCACACTGCGACTATGGCACCGCCAGGCACAGCGGCCCGTCACCTGACCGCCCCTCCGTAAATCGGGCGGCCCGGCGGAAGGCGGTTCTCCAGCCCCCCGGCGCTGCCGCCACACCTGCGGCATCCGCACGAGCCGCCATAGCCCCACCCTCCCCGTACTGGATTCACGCCCGCATCCCGATGCGATGGCGATATGGCATGCGAAGGTAAAACGACATGAGACTGACAAGAAAACTGGGCATGGTCGCCGCCACGGTCCTCATCGCCGGCGCCAGTGTCGCCCTGATCGCGGCAAGTCCCGCGTCCGCGAG
>DATEPR010000392.1:0-3087 GCA_035273045.1 Pseudonocardiaceae bacterium
CGCCGACGTCGGCAACGCCGCCACCAGCACCACTACCACAGACCGTCGCGCGATGCTGCTGCCCACACTGCGGCGGCCCGTCACCATCGTCGCCCTGCTCACCACTTCCGAGGCGGCACGACCACAGATGCTCATCGCCGCACCCGACGGCGTGATCCGACTGCGCCGTTAGTGACCGCTGTGCTCCACCCCTCAGCTGGGGACAATCACTGGGCGCGGGCGAGGACATCCGCAGAGCGTCCTCACTGGTGTCGTTCTAGGTCACTTCCCCACTCACGCACGGTGCGCAGGCATGCACTGCGCTTGCGGTGGTCAGACATTGTTGCGTTATCTAGTTAGGCTAAGTATCTTTCGGGTAACGTTTGTCACCAGCTACTCCGGCAAGAAATCACGTGACCGCTGTGAATCTGGCTCGGACGTGGGTATCGCCCTGTGGAACTGAAGCACAGCGCTGAGAGGAACGCGGCAATGACCGGCAATGGCGCCCTGCGGGGCAAGGTGGTGGTCGTGACCGGCGCCAGCGGCGGGGTGGGCCGTGCGACCGCGCGGCTGCTCGGAGAGTGCGGCGCCTCGGTCGCGGTGCTCGCCCGTGGTGAGCGGGGCCTCCACGCAGCGGCCCGGGACGTGACCGAAGCCGGTGGCCGTGGACTGCCGGTCACTGTGGACGTCGCCGACCACGATGCCCTCGCGGACGCCGCCGACCACATCGAGTGGACGCTGGGACCGATCGACATCTGGGTCAACGTCGCGTTCGCGACGCTGTTCGCACCGTTCACCGAGATCACCCCGGCGGAGTACGAACGGGCCACCCGGGTGACCTACCTGGGGTACGTGTGGGGCACGCGCGTGGCGTTGGAGCGGATGCGGCCCCGCAACCGCGGCGTCATCGTGCAGACCGGCTCGGCCATGGCCTACCGGGGCATCCCGCTGCAGTCGGTGTACTCCGGCGCCAAGCACGCCATCCAGGGATTCACCGAGGCGCTGCGCAGTGAACTGCTGCACGAGCGAAGCGGCATCGCAGTGACGATGGTACAACTGCCTGCCGTCAACACGCCCCAGTTCGACTGGGCCGCGTCCCGGCTACCCCGGCACCCCCAGCCCGTGCCGCCGATCTACCAGCCCGAGGTGGCAGCCCGCGCGCTGGTGCACGCCGCGGTCCATCCCGGCCGCCGGGAGTACTGGGTGGGCGGCTCCACGATGCTGACCCTGCTGGGCAACAAGATCGCCGCCGGACTGCTGGACCGCTATCTCGCCCGCACGGCCTACCAGTCGCAAATGACCGATGACGTCGCGACGGACACCGAGAACCTGTGGCAGCCCGCTGACGGCGTGGACGGCTCCGACTACGGCGCCCACGGTAGCTTCGACCGCACCGCTCACCCACGCAGCCTGCAACTGTGGGCCTCCCACCACCACACCACCCTCGCGGCGATGGTGGCCGGGGCGACGGCTGCGACCGCCGGCGCCCTCGTCGGGTGGCGGTCCCGGCGAGCGGCCTGACATGGGCCCGGATCGGGACGGAACCGGCCGGCCGCCGGTCGATGTCGTACTGCGGCCGATCAGCTCGCCGCTGCCACTGGGGTTCCTGGCCCTGTTCACCGGCAGCCTGGTGCTGTCGGCGGTGCAGTTGCGCTGGATTCCCGGCGCACAGTCCCATCTGGTCGCGATCGGCGTCCTGGCCATCGTGGTACCGCTGCAACTGGTCGGCTGCGTGTTCGGATTCCTGAGCCGCGATCCGGCCTGCGGCACCGGGATGGGCGTGTTGGCCGGCACCTGGGCGGCTACCGGAGTGTCCATGCTGGCCACCCAGCCCGGTCACGCCGAGGCCGGGCTGGGCATCGTGCTGGTGGCCGCGGCTGGCGCGCTGCTGGTGCCCACGGCGGTCGGCGCGATCAGCAAGGTGCTCGTCGCAGTGGTGATGGGCGGTGCGGCAGCGCGGTTCGCGATCAGTGGCGGCTACGAGCTGACCGGCGCGCCGGCCTGGGAACACAGCTCCGGCATCGCCGGCATCGCCGTCGCGGCAGTGGCCGGCTACGCGGCGGTGGCTTTCGAAGTGGAAGGTGCGCTGGGACGCACGGCACTGCCGGTCGGTCGGTGGAGCCGTGGCCGGCGCGCCGTTTCCGGACGCCTCGCCGACCAAACCGCCGACCTGGCACACGAAGCCGGTGTCCGGAGACAATTGTAGGGAACGCCATGGCGGATCAGGACCGGATGATGTGGCGGCCGCAGCCGCACGTGCTGCGCGGGTACGCTCTGCTCGCCGACGGAGAGCGGGGTGCCCTCGTCGGCCAGGACGGGCACGTGACGTGGTTGTGCGTGCCGCGCTGGCACCACGAACCGGTGTTCGCGACGTTGGTCGGCGGTCGCGGCAGTTACCAGGTCGCGCCGGTGGACACCTGGTCGGTGTGGAGCGGCAGCTACGAGCCCGGAACGTTGATCTGGCGTGGCCGGTGGACCACGAGTGACTCGGCTGTCGAGTGCTGGGACGCCCTGGCACTGCCAGGTGACGAGCACACCGCCGTGCTGCTGCGGCGGATCGTGACGACCGACGCTCCCGTCCGGATGGCTGTGGCGCTCACGCCTCGCGCTGGGTTCACCGACCGCGGCATGACCGATCTGGGCCGCCGGAACGGCACCTGGACCGCCCGCCTGGGATCGCTGTACCTGCGCTGGACCGGCGCACCCGACGCGGTGGTCCACGGTGCCGACGACCAACTCGGTCTCATCGTGGACGTGCCTGCCGGACAACACCACGACCTGGTGCTGGAGATGTCCGACCAGCCCGTCGGACAGGACCCACCGCGGCCGGATCTGCTCTGGCGGGCCACCCGCACGCGTTGGCAGGCCCGTGTGCCCGCCTTCGCCGACACCCTCGCTCCAAGGGACACCCGGCATGCGTACGCGGTGCTGCGTGGACTGACCAGTGCGACCGGCGGCATGGTCGCCGCCGCGACGACCTCCCTGCCGGAGCGGCAGAACGGCGGCGGCAACTACGACTACCGCTACGCCTGGATCCGTGACCAGGCGTGGGTCGGCCAGGCGATCGCCACCCACGGACCGCATTCACTGGTGACCGACGCGGTCGAA
>DATEPR010000393.1:0-4253 GCA_035273045.1 Pseudonocardiaceae bacterium
ACGCCACGAACGCCGCCGTGTACAACCCCGACGACCGCATCTCACCGGCCACCACCAGGACCGCGGCACACGCCGCCATCGCGGCGAAATCCGCCAACGTGACCAGCGCACCACCCACCCGGTCGGACAGCAGGCCGCCCAGCGGCCGGGCCAGCGAACCCAGCAGCGGCCCCAGGAACGTCACCGCCGCCGCCTGGACCGGTGACCGGTGGAACTGGCTCTGGAGCACGAGACCGAACGCGAAACCGTAGCCGATGAACGAACCGAAGGTCCCGACGTACAGCAGCGACATCACCCAACAGTGGGCGTCGCGCACCACCTCGCGCATGGCCCTGGTGTCGTTGCGGGCGCATGAGAGGTTGTCCATCCGCAGCGCGGCGGCCAGCGCGGTGAGCACAATCAGCGGCAGGTACACCCACAGTACGAGCCTGGGGTGCCCCGCGCCGGTCGTGCCCAGTACGAGCAGGCCGACGAGTTGGACGCCGGCCACGCCGAGATTGCCACCGCCCGCGTTCAGTCCCAGCGCCCAGCCCTTGCGTGACTCCGGATAGAACGTGTTGACATTCGTCATGGACGACGCGAAGTTCCCGCCGCCCAGTCCGGTGACCGCCGCCACCACCAGGAACGTGCCCAGCGACGTGCCGGGATGCAGGACGGGCGCGGCCAGCGCGCACGGCACGAGCAGCATCGCCGCCGACACGACCGTCCAGTTGCGACCGCCGAACCGGGCGACCGCCAGGGTGTACGGGATGCGTAGGACCGCACCGACCACGGTCGGCACAGCGGTGACCAGGAACTTGTCGGCGACCGAGAGCCCATAACCCGGACCCAGGAACAACACCAGCACCGACCACAGGCTCCAGATCGAGAAGCCGACGTGCTCGCAACAGATCGAGTACAGCAGGTTGCGGTTGGCGATCCGCCGCCCGCGCTCGGCCCAGAACCCGGGGTCGTCCGGCTCCCAGTGGTCGATCCACCGTCCGGTCACCTGGCGCCGGACTGGACTCTCGGTGAGCACAGCTATGGTCCCTCCTGGTCGTCGAGTGAGGTGGCCAGCGCGGCGACCTGCTCCCGGCAGCCACCGCAGCCGGTGGTCGCCCGCGTCGCGGTGGCCAGGGCGGGGACGTCGTGCGCACCGGCCCGCCAGGCCGCCACGAGGTCCGCCTTGGACACCGAGTTGCACCGGCACACCGGAGCACCGTCCGAGATCCCGGCGGGCGGCGGCAGCGCCCTGCCGAGTGCGACGGCGAGCCGGTCGGCGGGCACGACGGCTCCCGTGTCGAACAACTGGATCACGGTGGCGGCGGCGTCGGGCAGGCCGAGCAGGATCGCGCCGGACATCTTGCCGTCGCGCAGCACGAGTTTGGCGTACCGGCCGCGGGCGGCGTCCTGGACACAGACGACCTCGACGCCGGCCGGGTGGTCGGCCGCCGGATCGGGGTGCACGTCACCCAGGAACGTCAGGTCGGCGCCTGCCGTCTTCAGCCGCCCGACCGTCGGCGTCCCCCGGTAGCGGGCGGCCGGGTCGGCACCGGTGAGCCGCGCCGCCAGCACGGCGGCCTGGTCGTACGCCGCTCGCACCAACCCGGCTGCGCCACTGTGGTGCCGGGCGCAGTCACCGATCGCGTGGATGCGGGGGTCGCTGGTGCGCAGCACGTCGTCCACCAGTACGCCCCCGTCCACCGCCAGGCCCGCGGCCCGCGCCAGTCCGGTCCTGGGCCGCACACCGGCCGTCACCACCACGAACTCGGCGGCGACATGCCCACCGTCGGCCAGTTTCAGCCCGTCACCGGGCAGGTGGCGCACGGCCGGCACGCCCAGCCGGAACTCGACGCCCTGGTCGGCCAGCGCCCTGCGCAGCAGCCTGCTCGCCATGGGGTCGACGTGGCTGTCCAGCACGTGGCCCACCGGGTGCACCACGGTCACCAGGCAGCCACGGGCGGCCAGCCCCCGCGCGGTCTCCAGGCCGAGCAGGCCACCACCCAGCACGGCCACCGGGGTGCCCGGACCGGCGGCGGCGACGATCCGGGCGCAGTCGTCCCAGGTGCGGAACGCGGTGCTGCCCGGCGTGTCCGGGGCGTCGTCCAGATCGGGCACGTGCGGCTCGGCACCGGTGGCCAGCACCAGCGCGTCGTAGGGTTGCCGGGAGCCGTCCGACAGCACGACTTCCCGTGCCTGCCGGTCGATCCCGGTCACGGACAGTCCCAGTCGGACGGTGACGCCGGCGGGCACCGGCAGCCGGGTCGCGGGCAGCGCCAGACCACCACCAACCACTGTGGACAGCAGGACCCGGTTGTACGGCGGATGCGGTTCGTCACCCACCAACGTCACCGCGACCCGCTCACCCGCCGGGTCGTGCCGGCGCACCTCCGCCGCCAACCGGACGGCGGCCATGCCCGCACCGGCGACCACCACCCGCCTCACGCCGGCTCCACCCGGACGGCGCACGCCTTGAACTCCGGCATCCCGCTGTCCGGGTCCAGCGCCGCACTCGTCATCAGGTTCGCCCGCTGGGCTCCCGGGAAATGGAACGGCACGAACACCACATCGGTGCGCATCGACGGCTCGCACCGCACCCGCGCCCGCACCCGGCCGCGCCGGGACACCACGACGGCCCACTCACCGTCCCGCAACCCGTGGCGGACCGCCGTGTCCGGGTGGACCTCCACGAAACCGTCGGGCACGGCGGCGCGGAGCCGGGATATCCGGCGCGTCTGCGCCCCCGACTGGTAGTGCGCCAGCACCCGTCCGGTGATCGCGGACAGCGGGAACGCCTCGTCGACGGGTTCGACCACGCCGGCGAAGTCCGCCGGCACGAACCGCGCCCGCCCGTCCGGGTGCGCGAACCGGTCGAGGAACAACCGAGGGGTACCCGGATGGCCGGTGCCGGGCACCGGCCAGTGCAGTTCCTCACCGGCCCGCAACCGGTCGTAGGTGACACCGGAATAGTCGGCCGGACCGCCCGCCGACGCGGCCCGCAACTCGGCGAACACCTCCTGCGGCGAGTCCGGGAACCGGGACGCCGGCTGACCCAACCGGATCGCCAGGGCGCGCAACACAGCGAGGTCGCTGCGCACACCGACCGGAGGGGACACGGCCCGCTGCCGCAACAGCACCCGCCCTTCGAGGTTGGTCATGGTGCCGGTCTCCTCGGCCCACTGGGTCACCGGCAGCACCACGTCCGCGCGGTCCGCGGTCTCGGACCGGACCACGTCGGCCACCACCAGCAGTTCCAGTGCCGCCAGCCGTTCGGCGACCTGCCCGGCATGCGGCGCCGACACCACCGGGTTGGACCCGAACACCACCAGCGCCCTCGGCCCACCCGGTGTGCCCAGCGCGTCAAGCAGCTCGAACGCCGAGCGTCCCGGGCCGGGCAGGTCCGCCTCGTCCAGTCCCCACACCCCGGCGACGTGCTGCCGTGCCTCGGGATCGTCGATACGGCGGTAGCCGGGCAACTGGTCGGCCTTCTGGCCGTGCTCGCGGCCACCCTGCCCGTTGCCCTGCCCGGTCAGGCACCCGAACCCCGATCCGGGCGTGCCCGGCAGTCCGAGCGCCAGAGCCAGGTTGATCCACCCGGACACCGCAGCCGTGCCGTTCGCGTGCTGCTCGGTGCCCCGGCCGGTCAGCATGTACGCCCTGCGTGCCGCCGCGAGCAGCCGCACGCAGGCGTGCTGGTCGGCCACGGCCACCCCGGTCACCCGCTCCACACGTTCCGGCCACCAGTCCGCGGCGATCCGCCAGACCTCGTCGAACCCGTTGGTGCGGTCCCGCACGTAGCCGGCTGCCAGGTGCCCATCGGTCACAGCGACGTGCAACAGTCCCAGCGCCAGAGCCAGATCCGTGCCCGGCGCCGGCCGCAGGTGCATGGCGGCCAGTTCCGCCGTTGCGGTGCGACGCGGGTCGACCACCACCAGTCCGGGCCGGCTCAGGTGGCCGACGAACGGCGGCATGGTCTCGGCGGGATTCGCGCCGGCCAGCAGCACCGCGTCGGCGCCGGCCAGATCGGTGACCGGGAACGGCAGTCCACGATCGACCCCGAACGCGCGGCTCCCGGCCGCCGCCGCGGCCGACATGCAGAACCGGCCGTTGTAGTCCACCTGCGACGTGCCCACCGCCACACGCGCGAACTTGCCCAGCAGGTACGCCTTTTCGTTGGTCAGTCCGCCCCCGCCGAACACCGCGATCGCGTCAGGCCCATGGGCGTCCCGGATCGCCGCCAGCCGGGTGGCGACCAGCGACAGGGCCTCGTCCCA
>DATEPR010000394.1:0-8823 GCA_035273045.1 Pseudonocardiaceae bacterium
CCCGGTCCTTGATGCTGGCCACCAGCGGCACGGTCCGCTGCAACGCGGCCACCTGGCCGTCCACCGCATCCAGGTCGTAGTCGTTCAGCAGGCTGCGGATGGCGAACTCGAACAGCGGGGTCCGCCGCGCCACCAGGTCACGGACAGCGACGTCACCTTTGGCCTGCCACAGTTCGCACGGGTCCATCGAGTCCGGCGCGATCGCCACATATGTCTGGGCGGCGAACTGCTGGTCGCCCTCGAACGCCTTCAGCGCGGCCTTGCGGCCGGCCTCGTCACCGTCGAAGGTGAAGATCACCTCGCCGCGGAACGCGTCGTCGTCCAGCATCAGCCGCCGCAGCACCGCCATGTGCTCGTCGCCGAAGGCCGTGCCGCACGCGGCCACCGCGGTGGGCACGCCGGCGACGTGCATCGCCATCACGTCGGTGTAGCCCTCGACCACGACCGCCTGGTGCCGCCTGGCGATCTCCCGTTTCGCCCGGTCGACGCCGAACAGCACCTGGGACTTCTTGAAGATCGGGCTGTCGCTGGTGTTCAGGTACTTCGCCGCGATCTGGTCGTCGTCGTAGAGCCTGCGGGCGCCGAAGCCGACCACGTCACCGCCGAGGTCCTTCAGCGGCCACAGCAGCCGCCGGTGGAACTTGTCCATCGGGCGGCCCTGCCGGCCCTCCCGGGACAGCTGCGCCTTGTACAGCTCGTCGAGGTCGAAGCCCCTGCCCAGCAGGTGTTTGGTCAGCCGGTCCCAGCCGGCGGGGGCGTAGCCGCAGCCGAACAACTGGTACGTCGCCTCGTCGAAACCCCGCTCCGCCAGGTACTCCCGCGCCTTGGCCGCCTCGGGGGTGGCCAGTTGCTCGGCGTAGAACTCGGCGGCGGCCCGGTGGGCGTCGAGCATCCGGCTGCGGGTGCCCCGGTCCCGCGCGGCGCCGGGCCGGCCACCCTCGTAGGTGAGTTCGACCCCGCTGCGGCTGGCCAGCCGTTCGACGGCCTCGACGAACCCGAGGTGTTCGATCTTCATCACGAACGCGATCACGTCGCCGCCCGCGCCGCAGCCGAAGCAGTGGAACGTGCCGTAGCTGGGCCGGACGTTGAACGAGGGCGTCTTCTCCTCGTGGAACGGGCACAGGCCCTTCAGCGCGCCGCCGCCCGCCCTGCGCAGCGTGACGTACTCCCCCACGATGTCGTCGACCCGGTTCCGCTCGCGCACGACCGCGATGTCAGCTTCCCGGATGCGACCTGCCACGTCCGCCGAGTCTAGAGGCGCGGGTCAGTTGCCGAACCCCTGACCACCTCGTCCGAACCCGAAACCGGGAAACCGGCGCCCGTCGAACGGACCGTTCGGTCCGACCTGGCGGAACGTGGGCGCGTGCTGGTGCTGGTTGGCGACGTTGTCGACGATCGCCACGGTGCCACCGCCGACGAGCGCGCCGACGATGACGGCGGCCACCAGGTGCGTCGCCCGGTTGCGGACGAACCGGCCGAACGCCGGACGGAACCGCCGCTCCTGGCCGGCGGGTACGAACACGTAGTGACCGGCCTGGGCGCCGGGTGGGGGCGGCGGCATGCCGTGCGGCGCCTGCGGCCCGGGCATGGGTGTCTCCGCGGTGGTCTCCTCCGCGGAGGGCGCCGCCGACGGAGCTGGCTCGGTCTCCGTCGGCGGCTGGGCACCCGCCTCATACGGCGGTTGAGACTCGTGTTCCGAGCCGTCGGGTCTCGGCTCGTGTGGTGTGGACATAAGTCGATCGTGAGCCGGTGAGCTGTGCGGAAGCTGAGTGCCGGCTGAAGGTAGTCCGTCAACCCGCGCGGCCCGCGAACGTCGCTACGCTGCGGGTGTGGGCGAAGACGGCAGCACCGTGACCCAGGCGGACCTCGCCACGGCGTTCACCGAGCACCGGCCGTACCTGGTCGGCGTCGGCTACCGGCTGACCTCGACACTGGCCGACGCCGAGGACGCCGTGCAGGAGGCGTGGCTGCGGCTGGCCGCCCTGAGCCCACGCGACCGTGCGGAGATCCGCGACCTGCGCGGGTGGCTCACCACCGTGGTCGGCCGGCTGTGCCTGGACAAGCTGCGGTCGGCCACCGTGCGGCGGGAGCGCTACGTGGGGCCGTGGCTGCCCGAACCGCTGGTCACCCCGCTGCCCGGCCAGCCGGGTGAGGATCCGCTGGACGCCGTGGTGCGCGACGACGGCGTGCGGATGGCGGCGCTCGTGGTGCTGGACACGCTCACCCCGGAACAGCGGGTCGCGTTCGTCATGCACGACGCGTTCGGCGTGCCGTTCGCGGAGATCGCGGACGTCCTGAACTGCACCACGGAAACCGCCCGCCAGCACGCGTCCCGGGCGCGCAAGGCGGTCGCCGACGCCGACCCACCGTCCCGTGTGGAACTCGCCGAACAGCAGGACCTCATCCGCCGGTTCCTGGCCGCGCTGGCCGAGGCCGACATGGACGCGATCGTGGCCCTGCTGCACCCGGACGTCGCGGTGGTCGGCGACGGCGGTGGCAAGGCGCGCACCACGTTGCACGTGGTGTCCGGGCCGGACAAGGTGGCCAGGTTCACGCTGGGCCTGATGAAGCAGTACGGCTCGGGCAGTCTCAGCGGCGGCCGGCTGGTCCTGGTGAACGGCGACCTGGGCATGCTCAGCCCTGGCACGCCGGGCGACGAGACGCACCGGCCGCTGGACCGCAGGGTCACCGTCATCGCCGTGCGCGACGGCCTGATCGCCGCGATCTACGACGTGGTCAACCCGGACAAGCTCACTCGCGTGCCCGGCTAGGGCGCCACGACCCTGGCCAGGAAGTACACCGCGCCGCTGAGCCGGTGCCGGACCAGGAACAGGAACGGCCGGTCGACCTTCACCTCGATGGGCTGGGACAGGTCGCGGTGCATCGCCAGCACGCGCATGGTGACGGCCGTGGCCGCCGCGCCCTCCAGGCCACGCTCGTCGATGGTGAGCACCGCCTCGTGCTCGACGCTGTCGACTGCCAGCGGCGTGTCGCTGACGCCGGCGAAATCGGCGTCGTCGCTGAACATCGTGCGCACGCCGAGGCCGCGCAGCGCGCTGCCCAGCTTGGCCTTGGCCCTGGCCCGGAACCTGGGCAGGTGCAGGTCGAGCAGTCTGGGCGCGGGCGCGGCCAGCAGGTCGGCGAGCGTGCCAGCGTCCAGAGTGGACTCGGCAGCGGCCAGATCGTTGTCCGGCAACAGGATGATGCCGTGCAGGTCGCCGGCCGCGGGCAGGGTGACGATCTGCCAGCCGCCGGTCGCGGCGTAGGCGATCCGTTTGCGCAGCCGCATCGCGGGCACGTCCGAGGTATGCGCGGGCCCGTGGAACGGCATCGGCGCGGTGGCGTTCTCCGGGAACTTCTCGTTCCAGGCCGCCTTCAGGTACAGCGCGTTGACCAGCGTGGCGCCGGTGTCGGGCTTGATCGAACCTGGGCCGAGCAGTCCCGGGATGAGCCCCCTGGTCGTCTCCGCGACATCGGCGTTGATCATGCGCCGGGCGCCGTCCGGGTCGGTCCCGAACGGGGCGTCCCGGGTCGCGCCGTTGGGCCAGGCGGCCAGTTCGTGGGCGAACTCGGGCCGGATCCGCACGTGCCGGTCGTGCCACATCGTGTTGGCGACGTCCAGTTCGGGCGGGTTGCGGGGGTGGTTCTCCGCGATGGACGCGCCCTCCAGCAGCATCGCGCCGTGCGCGGCCAGGTCGGCGCCGGAGTCGCCCATCAGCAGGGTGACCAGCTCGTCGCGGGTGGCGCCGCGGGCGCCGGTGGCGGCGAGGCCGAGCGCGCTGGCCACCGAGTAGGGCGACCAGCAGGACGTGGTGTCGGCGCTGCCGGCCAACGCCCGCTGCACGGCGAGGGTGAACGCCAGGTGGGTGTGTTCCACCTGCTGGCCGAGCGTGGTCGTGGGCATCCGTCAGTACCGGGGGTCGGGCAGTGCGGCGACCAGCGGCGGCTGAGGTTCCGGCAGGACGCCGGCACCGGACACCGGCCCCTTCGGCTTGGGGCGCCTCGGTTCCCGCACGCCGGCCGTGCCGTCGTCGCCGGTGTCGTCGTCGCGATGCGCACCCGGGTCCGCCGGCACGGCGGGTCGGTTCGGCCGTCGCCCGCGCCGTTTGCCTGGTGGCCTAACTTCCTCATCCGCCATGTCTTCGAGTGTGCCACCGGCCACACCCGCCGGCCCACTGTTCACTCCAGGCGAAACAGCCGCCGGAATATCCAGGTCAGCCTGCCCGTACCAGGTCACGGTGCCAGCGCAGCGCCTGCCCGTCGGTCAGCGAGGCCACCTGGTCCACCACCACGCGCAGCCGGGCCGCGTCGTCCGGCGCGGCCGCCCAGGCGGGCTGGAACGCGACGTCCAACGTGTCCGGTGCCCGGCGCAGGACCTGGTGGAACAGGTCGGCCAGCAGTTCCCGCTGCCGGGCCTGCCGTGCCCTGCGCACCGGGTCACTCATCACGTACCGCAGCGCCAACGCCTTGAGCAGCGCCACCTCGGCCGCCACCAGGTCGGGCACGGCGAGCCCGGCCGAGTAGCGGGTCAACCGGCCACCGCCGTGCGCGCGGCGCGTCTCGGTCACCGCGGCGGCGGCGAACCGGCCGACGAGTTCGCTGGTCAGCCGCTTCACCGCGACCTGCGCGGCGATCGTGCCGTCATAACCGTGCCGGGCGACCTCGGCGACGAACGGCAACCGGGACAGTTGCTCCGCCGCCGACTCCAACGCCGACACCGGCTGCGCCGAGAAATGCTTCGCCGCCAGTTCGGCGAGCGCGGCCCGCTCGGCGGACGCGCCCAGCACGTCCAGGGTGATCCGGTGGGACAGCACGCCGTCCTCGACGTCGTGCACCGAGTAGGCGACGTCGTTGGACCAGTCCATGACCTGTGCCTCAAGGCGCCGGGTCCGATCCGGCGCACCCTCCCGCAACCAGCCGAACACGGGCAGGTCGTCGGCGTAGACGCCGAACTTCGCGATGCCCGCCGTCCTCGGCCACGGATACTTGCACGCCGCGTCCAGGGCGGCCCTGGTCAGGTTCAGGCCGGAACTGGCGCCGCCGTCCTGCAGCACCTTCGGTTCCAGCCGGGTCAGGATGCGCAGGGTCTGCGCGTTGCCCTCGAAACCGCCGCACGCCTCGGCCAGTTCGTCCAGCGCGTGCTCACCGTTGTGCCCGAACGGTGGATGCCCGATGTCGTGCGCCAGGCCGGCGGTGTCCACCAAATCGGGATCGGCACCCAACTCCTCGCCGATCCCCCGGCCGATCTGGGCGACCTCCAGCGAATGGGTCAGCCGGGTACGTGGCACGTCGCCCTCGTCCGGCCCGACCACCTGCGTCTTGCCGGCCAGGCGGCGCAGCGCCGCCGAGTGCAGCACCCTGGCCCGGTCCCGGGCGAACGCGGTGCGCGTGTCCGGCACCGCACCGGGCAACCCGCCGGCCTTGGCCGGTTCGGCCACCAGCCGCTGCCGGTCGTGCTCCGTATATCCGGATTCCACTCCAGCCAGCCTACGGTCAGCCGATACCGGAACCGACGTCGTCGGCCGGCGCCTTGGTCATCCGGTAGTACAGCAGCGCCGCGGTCTCCCGCGCGATGTAGCGGAACTGGGTCGACCGGGTCTGCACGGCCGGTCCGCTGTGCGTCGGGGAGGTCCACGCGTCGATGCCGGACGCCTCGGCCATCGTCTTCGCGCGGAACATGTGCCACGGGTCGCTCACCAGCACGGCGGTGTTCCAGCCGTGTGCCTTCAGAACCACCGCGACGGCCCGCAGGCTGGTCAGGGTGTCGTTGCCGCTGTTCACCTCGATGACGCGGCTGTCTGGCACGCCGTTGCCGGTCAGGTAGCCCTCGCCGGCCTGCGCCTCGGTGAAGCGGTCGGTCGGCTTGCGCCCGCCGACGGTGACGATCTCCTTGGCCACGCCCTCGTCGTACAGGGTTTTCGCGTGGTTGAGGCGGGCGCGCAGGATCGACGACGGGTCGCCGTCGTACTGGGCGGCGCCGAGCACGATGATCACGTCGGCGTGGTCGCGGTCGTCGATCCGCCCGTACTGCCAGACCCGGAACGCCGTGCCGCCCACCAGCAGCACCACGGCCGCGACCAGGCCCACGACGCCGCGGACCACCCACCGGCGCACAGCCGACGACCCCGAGCGACTCACACGACCCATGGTGTCAGAGCTACCCCGCCGGAACCCGCTGGGCACGCCGCTGCCTACAGCCAGCCCCATTCCTCCGCTATCCGCACCGCCTCCGCCCGCGTCCGCGCGCCGGTCTTGCCGATCGCCGACGACAGGTGGTTGCGCACCGTGCCCTCGGACAGGTGCAGCGCCTGCGACACGTCGGCGACCGTGCCACCGTCCCGAGCGGCGCACAGCACGTCGCGCTCCCGGTCGGTCAGCGGGCTGGCTCCCCTGGCCAGCGATTCGGCGGCCAGCGCGGGGTCGACCACACGCAGCCCGCCGTGCACCCGGCGCACGGCGTCTACCAGTTGCTCCGGCGGCGCGTCCTTCACCACGAACCCGACGGCACCGGCCGCCATCGCCCTGGCCAGGTAGCCGGGCCGGCCGAAGGTCGTGCACACCACCACCCGGCAGGTCGGCAGCGCGTCCCGCAGTTCGGCCGCCGCGGTGAGGCCGTCCTTGCCGGGCATCTGCACGTCCAGCAGCGCCACGTCCGGCTTGGTGCGTTCCGCTGCCGGCACCACCTCGTCGCCCGACCCGACCTCGGCGACCACCTCGATGTCGGCCTCCAGGTTGAGCATCGCGGACATCGCTCCACGGACGAGGGCCTGGTCGTCGGCCAGCAGTACCTTGATCACGCGATCCCCACGGCGGGCTGACCGGACAGTTCGGGCGCCGACGGCTGCTGGGCCGAGGGCGCCGGCGGCGGCGACGCGACGCTGACGCGCAGCAGGAACCCGCCCTCGGGCTGCGGACCGGCCTCCAATGTCCCGTCCACGGTGGCGACCCGCTCGGCCAGACCCGACAGGCCGTGGCCGCCACCGGTCTCGCGGGACGAGGTGACCTGCTCGGCGGCGCTGACGCCGTCGTCCCGCACCTCCAGCCAGGTGTCCCCGAGCCGCACCTGGCACCGGCTGGCCCTGCTGTGCCGGATGACGTTGGTGATGCCCTCCCGTAACACGTATGCGAACGTCTCCTGGAGGCCCGCCGTCACGTTGTCCACCGCCCTGGGCAGATCGGGGGCGATGCCCGCCGCCGACAGCGCCGCCCGCGCGCCGACCAGCTCGGTGGCCAGCGACGCGGTGCGGTAGCCGGACACCGTGGCCCGCACGTCGGACATGGCCTGCCGGGCCAGTTCCTCGACGTCACGCACCTCGTCGATGGCCCGCTGCCGGTCGGTCGAACTCTCCAGCACCCGCCGGGCCAGGCCGGCCTTGACCGTGATGGTGGTCAGGCTGTGACCGAGCACGTCGTGCAGGTCGCGGGCCAACCGGGACCGTTCCTCGGCGACCGCCAGCTTGGCCATCTTGCCCTGCGCGGCCCTCAGCTCGCGGACCGTCCTGATCAGTCCGCTGAAGGAGAACATCGCCAGGGTCAGCACGACCAGGATCATCGCGCTGTTCCAGTCCGCCGTGCCCGTGATCACCTGGGTCGCCACGAGCAACGACGCCGCCGAACCGAAGCCCAGGATGAAGCCGCCGAACGGCGGCAACAGCATCAACGCCGGGGCCACCGCGTAGGTCAGGAAGATCAGCATGTCCGGGCCGAGGAGGACCGCCAGGATCACCGGGAACACGCACAGCCAGGCGATGAGCAGCAGCCGGACCGGATGGGAGCGGCACTGCCCCCACGCGGCCACGTACACGTAGCTCGCCGAGAACACGGCCACCGAGGTGAGCACCACCACGACCTGCCACGTCGGCCGGTGTTCGGTCAACACGTTGTACACCGGCTGGGCCAGGTAGAACAGGAACACCGCCGGTCCGAGAATCGGGCCGAGCTGCCGCCGGGCGTTCGGCCAGCGCTCGGCGTCGTCGACCCCCTCGGCTGGCTGCCGCCAGTTCGGCCACTCCCAGCCGTTGAACTTCTTCGCGTTTTCCTCGTTCACCGTGTCGACCTCCGGACCCATTGTGGCTTGGCACGCCACCCGCTGTCAGACCCTGGCGCTGTCCCGTTGGTAGCGCCGGACCACCCCGAACGCGAGGACCACGGTCCAACCGAGCAGCCAGAAGACCGCCCTGGCGGTGTCGGTGTTGCCGACCAGCGCGCCATGCCCGATGTCGGCCAGCCAGTAGCTGGGCAGGACCTTCGCGATGGCTCCCATCCAGTGCGGGAACACCGTGATCGGGATCAGGATGCCGCCGAGGAAACCCAACACGATCATCAGGCCGGTGGTGAACACCTGCATGGTCTCGTTGGTGGCCAGTTGCCCGACCAGCAGTCCGAGCACCGCGAACGGGATCGTCGCCACCCACACGCCCAGGATCACCTGCACCCAACCGGCCGGCGACAGCCGCACGCCCTCGGCCAGCACGCCGACCAGCGCGACCAGCAGGATCGGCGGCAGCGCCACCACGGTGCCGACAGTGCCCTTGGCGATCAGGTAACTGGTCGGCCGCAACGGGGTGAGCCGCAACTGCCGCTGCCAGCCGGCCGCCCGCTCGACAGCGGTCCGCGCGCCGGTGTTCATGGCCGCCATGAACGCGCCCCACGCGGCCATGCTGACCATCAGGTATGAGGCGTAGCTGGCTGTCGAACCAGGCACCTTGCCCTTGCCGAACGCGCCGACGTCGATCAGGAAGATCACCACGGGGAACACCATGGTGAACATCAGGAACCGCGGGTTGCGCAGCGCCCGTTTGACCTCCAGGCCCAGGTACGTCG
>DATEPR010000395.1:0-2757 GCA_035273045.1 Pseudonocardiaceae bacterium
GTAGCCGAGCAGGAAGACGCCGGCCAGCGCCAGACCGGCCCACAGCCAGCTCGCCGCCCGCCGGGTCGCCACCACGGACAGGGTCAGCGGGCCGAGGACCTCCAGGGTCACCGCCGGACCCAGCGGGATCCGCTGAATGGCGTGGTAGATGAGCGTGTTCATGCCGGCCAGGGCCACCGCGAAGCCGGCCACCAGCAGCCAGTCGGCGCGCCGGTGACCGCGCAGCCGGGGGCGGCAGACCAGCAGCATGACGGCGGCCGCGATGGTGAGCCGCAAGGTCACCATCCCGGCGACTCCGGCGCGCGGGAACAGCAGCGCGGCCACCGCCGCTCCGAACTGCACCGACAGCGCGCCGCCGAGCACGAACCCGACGGCAACGGACTCGGTCCGGTGCGGCTGGGTCCGGACGGCGGGCAGGGTGTCGGTCACGCCCTCGACGGTAGGCGGCCGCCCGGCGCCCCGGAAATGCCGATCATGCTGGAGTTATGCTCCCCGGTTATGACGGTGGATCTGCGGCATCTGCGGGCGTTCCTGACGATCGCCGCCGAGGGCAACATCACCCGTGCCGCGGCCCGGCTGCACCTGACCCAGCCGGCCCTGTCGCGCAGTCTCCGGCAGCTGGAGGAGCACCTCGGCGTCCGGCTCGTCGAGCGGTCCACCCACCACCTGGAGCTCACCCCGGCCGGGCATGCCTTTCACGACCGTGCCCGCGCCGCCGTCGCCGCGGTCGACGAGGTGCTCGACCCGGCCCGGGCGGGGTCGTGGCCGCTGCGTCTCGGGCATTCCTGGTCGGCGCTGGGCGGTCGCACCACCGCGCTGCTGCGCGAGTGGCAGGCCGCGTACCCGGAGATTCCGTTGCAGTTGCTGCGCATCGACGATCGCACTGCCGGCCTGGTGCAGGGCCGGACCGACGCGGCGGTGCTGCGGGACCCGGTGGACCTGCCCGAGGACGTGCAGGCCGAACTGCTGACCACCGAGCTGCGGGTGGCCGCGGTGCCCGCCGACAGTGGCCTCGCCGGCCGCACCGAGTTGCGCCTGGCCGATCTCACCGGCTGGCCGGTCGCGATCAACACGGTCACCGGCACCACCACCCTGGACCTCTGGCCGGCGGGTGCGGCGCCGGCCCGTACGGTCGCGGTGGCCAACACCGACGACTGGCTCGCGATCATCAGCGCCGGCCGCACCGTCGGGGTCACCAGCGTCGCCACCGCGGCCACGTACCCGCATCCGGCGGTGACCTATGTGCCGCTGGCCGACGCCCCGCCGATCCGATTGCATCTGGCGTGGCGCCGGCCGCCGGGACATCCGGCCGTGCCGGAACTGCTGGCACTGCTCCGGGCGCTGTGCAACTAGGCCGTGATGTTCCATTGCTGGCAGGCGTTGCCGAGGGAGGCCCATTGGCGTACCGCGGTGCCGTCGGTGGTGGCGCAGTTGGTGACGTCCAGGACCAGGCCGTTGCCCCGGTTGGCGATCAGGTAGCCGCCGTTGATCGGGGTCAGGGACCATTCCTGGCAGGCGTTGCCCAGCGACGCCCACAGGTTCAGGGCCGTGCCGTTGGCGGTGCCGCAGTTCACCGAGTCCAGCACCGTGCCGCTGTTGACGTTGCTGATCCGGTAGTAGCCGCTACTCGTCTTCGTGAAGCTCCACTGCTGGCAGGCGTTGCCCAGGCTGGTCCACTGCTGGATCGCGGTGCCGTTCGCGGTGCCGCAGTCCTTCGCGTCCAGCACCTTGCCCGACGCCTGATTCACCAGCCGGTACCGGGTACCGGCCACCGGGAACGACACGCTACCGCCCGGGTCCCCGGCCGGGGCGCTCAACGCGGTGGCCAGCCTGTCCGGCGTACCCAGATTCGGGGTGCCGTCACTGTTCCAGGACACCTTCTTCAACCGGGTGGTACGCGTCGCGCCGCAACCCTGCCCGGTGCTCTCGTTGGCGTGATACGCCATCCACGTCTCGGTCCCGTCCGGCGAGGTGAAGAACGAGTGATGCCCCGGCCCGTACACGCTGTTGGCATCCGAACGCTGAAAGATCGGGGTGCTCTTCTTCGTCCACGACCCCGCCACCAGCGGGTTGCTACCGGTCAGCGTCAGCATGCCCAACTTGTAATCCGGGGTGTTACACGACGACGCGGAGAAGGTCAGGAAGGTCTGCCCGTTGCGCTGCAGGATGTACGGGCCCTCCTCGGTGTTACCGCCCTGCTTCTCCCACGCGTAGCTCGGATAGGAGATGCGGGTGCCGTAGGCCGACACCGTCCACGGGTTACTCATCGGCGCGATGAACAACGACTGCAGGTCGCCGACCCAGGACGAGTACAGGAAGTAGTTCTTCCCACCGATGGTGGCCACCGACCCGTCGATCGCCCAGCCGTTGTTGGCCTGCACGTTCAACTGACCCTTGAACGTGTACGGACCCATCGGATCGCTGCCGGCCGATTCCAGCACGAACGAACGCTGCCCGTCACAACACGCCGCCGTGCCCGCGCTGTAGTACAGATACCAGCGGGTCCCGTTCGGCCCGGCCAGCTTGTGCAACGACGGCGCCCACACATTGCAGCAACTCGCCGCCGCGCTACCGGTATACACCACCGACTCCGCGGCACCGGGCAACGCCGCCACCGACCTCGCCCTCTTGATCACCACCTGCGAATTCCAGGTCGTCGCCGCCAGATAGTAGTAACCATTGTCGTAACCCACCCAGGGATCCGCCCCGTACGGAGCAGACGCCACCGGATTCGTGAACGACACCGCCGCCTGGCTG
>DATEPR010000396.1:0-7644 GCA_035273045.1 Pseudonocardiaceae bacterium
CTGCCACTCGGCGTTGGTCAGGTCCAGCCGGCCGCGAACGTGTGCCTTGTCGTCGTAGATCGGCGCGCTGGCACCCGCACCTTCGTCCTGGCTCACGAAAAACGCCCCCTCGACGTCGCACGTATCCGTGTCGTGACCATACGCGATGGGGTGCTACCCGGGGCGGCCACCGCCGATGGCGTGCGGTCGCCCCGGTTCTCGTCACGCCGTGTCGGTGAGCGGGCGGTCCACCCACGACATGAGGCCGCGCAGCTTACGGCCGACCTCCTCGATCGGGTGTTCTTCGCCCTGCTTCTGCAACCGGGTGAAGTTCGGGCGGCCGGCCTCGTCCTCGGTGACCCACTCCTTGGCGAAGTTGCCGTTCTGGATCTCGTCCAGGAGCTTGCGCATCTCCGCCTTCACCGCCGGACCCACCACCCGGGGACCGCGGGACAGGTCGCCGTACTCCGCCGTGTCGGAGATCGAGTACCGCATCCGGGCGATGCCGCCCTCGTAGATGAGGTCCACGATCAGCTTCAGTTCGTGCAGCACCTCGAAGTAGGCGATCTCCGGCTGGTAGCCGGCCTCGGTGAGGGTTTCGAAGCCGGCCTGGATCAGTGCCGTCGTGCCGCCGCACAGCACCGCCTGCTCACCGAACAGGTCGGTCTCGGTCTCCTCGGTGAACGTCGTCTTGATGACACCGGCCCGGGTGCCGCCGATCGCCTTCGCGTAGGACAGGCCCAGTTCCAGCGCCTTGCCGGTGGCGTCCTGCTCCACGGCCACCAGGTCCGGCACGCCCTTGCCGTCCACGAACTGCCGGCGTACCAGGTGCCCCGGACCCTTCGGCGCGACCAGGACCACGTCCACGTCCTTGGGCGGCACGATCAGGCCGTAGCGGATGTTGAAGCCGTGCCCGAAGAACAGGGCGTCACCGGACTTGAGGTGCGGCACGATGTCCCGCTCGTAGATGGACCGCTGCTTGGTGTCCGGGGCGAGGATCATGATGAGGTCGGCCTCGGCGGACGCCTCGGCCGGGGTGAGCACCCGCAGGCCCTGCTCCTCGGCCTTGGGCCGCGACTTCGAGCCCTCCGGCAGGCCCACCCGCACGTCCACACCGGAGTCGCGCAGACTCAGCGCGTGCGCGTGGCCCTGGCTGCCGTAGCCGATCACGGCGACCTTCCGGCCCTGGATGACGCCCAGGTTGGCATCGTCGTCGTAGAAGATCTCGGCGCTCATGTGAATCCAGTTCTTCCTCTCGGGATAGGGAAATCAGCGGACCGTCGTCGCGGTGATGGACCGGGGTCCCCGTCCCACCGCGACCATTCCGGACTGCACCATCTCCCGCACGCCGAACGGTTCGAGCATGCGCAGCAACGCATCCAGCTTGTCAGCGGTGCCGGTCGCCTCGATGGTGAGTGCCTCCGGGGACACGTCCACGACTTTGGCGCGGAACAACTGTACGGTCTCCAGCACCTGGCTGCGCACCGTGGCGTCCGCGCGCACCTTCACCAGCAGCAGTTCGCGCCGCACGGCGGTGGCCGGCTCCAGCTCCACGATCTTGATCACGTTCACCAGCTTGTTGAGCTGCTTGGTGACCTGTTCCAGGGGAAGTTCGTCGACGGACACGACGATCGTCATGCGCGACACGTCCGGGTGCTCGGTCGGTCCGACGGCGAGCGACTCGATGTTGAAGCCACGGCGGGAGAACAGGCCGGCGACCCGGGCCAGGACACCCGGCTTGTTCTCGGTCAGCACACTCAAGGTATGGGTGCTCATGCGCGTCCTCGCTTCGCTCCGGGCGCGCATGAGGCACGAGCGCCCTGTGCTGTCTGGAGCGTTTCCTCGCTCCGCTCGTCAACGCTCATCTCAAATATCCTCGTCGAACAGTGGGCGGATGCCGCGGGCGGCCATGATCTCGTCGTTGCCGGTGCCCGAGGCGACCATCGGCCACACCTGGGCGTCCTTGCCCACCACGAAGTCGATGACCACGGGCTGGTCGTTGATCTCCATGGCGGCCTTGATCGTGGCGTCGACGTCCTCCTTCGACTCGCAGCGCAGCCCGACGCAGCCCAGCGCCTCGGCCAGCAGCTTGAAGTCGGGGATGCGGTGCTTGTGCGTGCCCAGGTCGGTGTGCGAGTAACGGCCGTCGTAGAACAGGTTCTGCCACTGCCGGACCATGCCCAGGTTGCCGTTGTTCATCACGGCCACCTTGATCGGCGCCCCCTCGATGGCGCAGGTCGCCAGTTCCTGGTTGGTCATCTGGAAGCAGCCGTCGCCGTCGATGGCCCACACCGGCGTGTCCTGCCGACCGAACTTGGCGCCCATCGCCGCCGGCACCGCGAAGCCCATCGTGCCCAGGCCGCCGGAGTTCACCCAGGACCTGGGGTGCTCGTAGGAGATGAACTGCGCCGCCCACATCTGGTGCTGGCCGACACCGGCCGCGTACACGGCGTCCGGGCCGACGATCGCGCCGATCCGCTCGATCACGTACTGCGGGGACAGCGTGCCGTCGGCCGGCCACTCGTAGCCCAGCGGGAACGTGTTCCGCCACTGGTCGCACTGCACCCACCACGGGCCGAGATCCGCGGACGGACCGCCGTTGCGGTCCGCCTTCACGGCCGCGATCAGCTCGATCAGGATCTCCTTGCAGTCACCGACGATCGGCACGTCGGCGTGCCGGTTCTTGGAGATCTCGGCCGGGTCGATGTCGGCGTGCACCACCTTGGCGTCCGGCGCGAACGACGCGAGCTGGCCGGTCACCCGGTCGTCGAACCGGGCACCGAGGGCGATCAGCAGGTCGGCCCGCTGCATCGCGGCGACCGCCGCCACCGCACCGTGCATGCCCGGCATGCCCAGGTGCTGGCGGTGCGAGTCGGGGAACGCGCCCCTGGCCATCAACGTGGTGACGACCGGGATGCCGGTGAGCTCGGCGAGCTCGCGCAGCTGCTCGGCCGCGTTCGCCCGGACCACGCCCCCGCCGACGTACAGCACCGGCCGGCGGGCCGCGCTGATGAGCCTGGCCGCCTCCCTGACCTGCTTGCCGTGCGGGCGGGTGGTCGGCCGGTAGCCGGGCAGCCGCAGTTCCGGCGGCCACACGAACGGCGCCGTGTTCTGCAGGACGTCCTTGGGCACGTCGACCAACACCGGACCGGGCCGGCCGGTGGACGCCAGGTGGAACGCCTCGGCGACCGTCCTGGGGATCTCCGCGGCGTCGGTGACCAGGAAGTTGTGCTTGGTGATCGGCATCGTGATGCCGCAGATGTCGGCCTCCTGGAAGCCGTCCGTGCCGATCAGCGGCTGCGCCACCTGGCCGGTGATGGCGACGATCGGCACCGAGTCCATGTAGGCGTCCGCCAGTGGCGTCACCAGGTTGGTGGCGCCCGGACCGGACGTGGCGACGCACACGCCCACCTTGCCGGTGGCCTGCGCGTACCCGGTGGCCGCGTGGCCGGCGCCCTGTTCGTGCCGCACCAGCACGTGCCGCACCTTGGTGGAGTCCAGGAGCGCGTCGTAGGCGGGCATGATCGCGCCGCCGGGAATGCCGAACGCGACCTCGCAGCCGACCGCCTCCAGGGACCGGACGAGCGACTGCGCGCCGGTGAGCCGTACCGGGGCGCCGGCGGGCGGCGCGGGCTTGGGCCGGGAACCGGCCGGCGGATGGGGCGCCCCCGGTGGCGGGGTGGGCCGTGGCGTAGCGCTGGTCATCGGTTTCGCCTCGCGGTCTTGGTCGAGATCTGTCGCTGTCCGGGCAACAAAAAACCCTCGCCGACCGTGGTGGCCGCACGAGGGTAGCGCGTCGACGCCTCAGTACCTGTCAGGCATCGACGCGCCCTTGAAGTACGAGGATGTCGAGGGTGCGCACCCGGGCGACGTTAGTGCGCCACCAGGGCGGGAGTCAACTGTGCGGGACGACGGTCTCGAATGGTGGACGCCAACGGGTGACGCCCCGACCCCGCCCGGACCGGCGGAAAGGCCGGAGGGCACCATCAGGGTGTGTCCGAGGAGACCGCAGCAGCCGCGCCGGACGAGCCGGACAGTCCACCCGCGCCGGACGAGCCGGGCGGTCCGCCCACGGCCGCGCTGGACGAGCAAGACGGCCCGCGCCCGGACGAGCTGAACAGCCCGCCCGCCACCGCGCCGCACGAGCAGGACGGCTCGTCCCCGGCGGCGCTGAGCGGGCAGGATGGCCCACCCCCGGCCGCGCCGGACGAGCCGAACAGCCCATCCCCGGCCGGGACCGAGGCCGCGAAGTCGCCGGCCGCGGAATCGCCGGCCGTGCCCGTCGTGCCGCGGCAGGTGGTGTTTCGCTTTCCCGCGTCCTCGTACGTGGTGATCGCGTTCCTGGCGCTGTGCGTGTCGTTCGTCGCCGTGGCCTCGCCGTACCTGACGCTGCTCTACCTGCTGCCGCTGGCCGCCGTCGTGTGGGTGATGCGCACCAGGACCGTGGTGGACGCCGACCGGCTCGTGGTCCGCACCGTGCTCTACCGGACCGTCCTGCCGTGGTCGAAGGTGGCGTCGCTGCGGGTGGCCGAACGGGGCTGGATACGCGCGGTGCGCACCGACGGCGGCGAAATCGCCCTGCCGACGGTGCGCACCAGGCACCTACCAGCTCTCGCGTTGATCAGTCACGGCCGGATCACCGACCCGACCGCGGACGACTCCTAGGGACCTGTGTAGGTCACCGAGAAGCTGTTGCCACCCACCGGGGCGGACGGCGTCGAGTACGTCGTCGTGCCCTGCACCAGCAGGATTTCCTGGGCGGTGGTCAGGTTCGGGTTCACGCCGTTGGCCGTGAGGCTGTTGAACGTGAAGGTGGTGAACCGCGGCGGCGTGCCGATCGTGCCGTTGACCTCGGTGGCTTCCTCGATCCACTCGGCGGACGTGCCGGCACCCCGGTAGGTCTTGTTGGAGTTGAACTGCACACCGGTCGTGTTGTCGGTGAGCCTGATGTTCCAGGTGGTGCCGCTGACCTTGGTGATGGTGGCGGTCATCGAGTCACCGGGGTGGATCGTCATGCCGGTGATCACCGTCTCCGGTGCAGGCAGGATCTCCCACCAGGCGTCGTAGCTGGCCCGGCCACCGATGACGTCGGCCTCGGTGCCGGTCTGGATCAGGTTCGAGTTGTTGAACCCGTCGATGCCGGCCCACTGCGACGAGAAATGGTTGCCCGTGCCGGACACCGTCGGCACCGTCCAGTGGCCGCTGACCGACGTGAACGTTCCGGTCTTCGCGTAGCCGGACCAGTTGCTCGACTGGAACACCGACTTCGTGTGACCGACGTGGGTGATGACGTGGTTGGCCGCGTTGGTCGCGGCCACCGCGCCACCGGCCGCCAACCCCGGCAGGACGGCGAGCGCCAAGCCCGCCGTCACACCGGCGACAGCAATGGAACGCAGGGATTTGATGCCCATCGGGTACCTTTCTGGGTAATCGTGCGTGCGATATGCCCTCGATCGACACGCTGGTAACCGGGCCCGGTGCGGTCCGGTCGCCGCACCGATGCGCTGATTCTGTGCGACTCCCTGAGCTGCGACAAGACCCTTCACTCAATTAGCCGCGCATTCACAGGAAAATGTTTGTGTGAATGCGCGGCGGTAACACAGTTAATCCCTGTTAACGGGGTCCGCGGAGCGAACGCATACCGTCCGGCCTGGGCGAACGGGCCACCGGAGTAACCTGGTGGCCGCCCTTGACGCGACGTCTCTTGGAGGGGCCGTGCCCCAGCTTCGCTCCCGCACCACTACCCACGGTCGCAACGCGGCGGGCGCCCGTGCGCTCTGGCGGGCCACCGGTATGACGGACAGTGACTTCGGCCGGCCGATCGTGGCGATCGCCAACTCCTACACCCAGTTCGTGCCGGGTCACGTGCACCTGCGGGACCTCGGCGAGCTGGTCGCCGGCGCGGTGCGCGAGGCGGGCGGCGTGGCCAGGGAGTTCCACACCATCGCGGTGGACGACGGGATCGCGATGGGACACAGCGGGATGCTGTACTCGCTGCCGTCCCGGGAGATCATCGCCGACTCGGTGGAGTACATGGTGAACGCCCACCAGGCGGACGCGCTGGTGTGCATCTCCAACTGCGACAAGATCACCCCGGGGATGCTCAACGCGGCCCTGCGGCTGAACATCCCCACCGTGTTCGTGTCCGGTGGCCCGATGGAGGCCGGCAAGGCCGTGGTGGTGGACGGTGTGGCGAAGGCCCCGACCGACCTGATCACCGCGATCGCCGCGTCGGCCAGCCCGAACGTCGACGACGAAGGGCTCACCCTGGTCGAGCAGTCGGCCTGCCCGACCTGTGGTTCCTGCTCCGGCATGTTCACCGCGAACTCGATGAACTGCCTCACCGAGGCGCTCGGCCTGGCCCTGCCCGGCAACGGTTCCACGCTGGCCACCCACGCCGCCCGCCGGGACCTGTTCCTGGCCGCCGGCCGGACCGTCGTGGCACTGGCCCGCCGCTGGTACGAGTCCGACGACGAGTCGGCGCTGCCGCGGTCGGTCGCCAGCCGGGCCGCGTTCGGCAACGCGATGGCGCTGGACATGGCGATGGGCGGCTCGACCAACACGGTGCTGCACATCCTGGCGGCGGCGCGCGAGGCCGAGATCGACTTCACCCAGGAGGACATCGACGCGATCAGCAGGCGCGTGGCGTGCCTGTGCAAGGTGGCGCCGAACTCCAGCTACCACATGGAGGACGTGCACCGGGCCGGCGGCATCCCGGCCATCCTCGGCGAACTGGACCGGGCCGGCCTGCTGGACCGGGAAGTGCACGCGGTGCACAGCCCGAGCCTGGAGCAGTGGCTGGCGGAGTGGGACGTGCGCGGCCCGTCGCCGAGCGAGGCCGCCGTGGAGCTGTTCCACGCGGCACCCGGCGGGGTGCGCACCACGCAGGCGTTCTCCACCACGAACCGGTGGTCCAGCCTGGACACCGACGCGACCGCCGGCTGCATCCGGGACGTGGCGCACGCCTACTCGGCCGAGGGTGGCCTGATGGTGCTGCACGGCAATCTGGCCGAGGACGGCGCGATCATCAAGGCGGCCGGAGTGGACGAGGAGCTGTGGCGGTTCACCGGCCGGGCCAAGGTGGTGGAGAGCCAGGAGCAGGCGGTGTCGGCGATCCTGGGCAAGCGGATCGAGCCCGGTGACGTGGTCGTGGTGCGGTACGAGGGTCCGGCGGGTGGACCCGGGATGCAGGAGATGTTGCACCCGACGGCGTTCCTCAAGGGCGCGGGTCTCGGCCAGAAGTGCGCGCTCGTCACAGACGGCCGGTTCTCCGGTGGCACATCGGGTCTCGCGGTCGGCCACATCTCGCCGGAGGCGGCGGCCGGCGGCACCATCGCGCTGGTGGAGGACGGCGACGAGATCCTCATCGACGTGGCGGAGCGGAAGCTGGAGCTGCTGGTCGACCCGGCGGTGCTGGCGGAGCGGCGGGCCAAGATGGAGGCCAGCGAGCGGCCGTGGCAGCCGGTGGACCGCGTCCGGCCGGTCAGCGCCGCGCTGCGCGCCTACGCCCGCATGGCCACCTCGGCGTCCACCGGCGCGGTGCGCGACGTGAACAAGTGACCGGTTCCGGGGCGGGCCGCGCCGGCCCGCCCCGGACGCACGGTCAGTGGTTGCGCAGTACGAACAGGAACAGCACCGACGCGGCCGCGGACAGGAACAGGAAGA
>DATEPR010000397.1:0-6726 GCA_035273045.1 Pseudonocardiaceae bacterium
GGCCGGCCAGCCGTGCCGGTTGGCGGGATGCCGGTGGACCTCGGCGACCGCGTCCCGGGCCGCGTCGACGGCGGCGGCGACACCCGGCAGGTCGAGCAGTGGGGCCAGCGGATCGGTCACAGTCCAAACGGTAACCACCGGGCTCGGATGGCGGCGGAGCGGTGCGGTGTGACCACGCAGAGCATGCCTGTGACCAGGGACGAGCGGCCCTTCCCCCATTAGAGTGATCCACTCGGCGACGGAGAACGAACGCTGGTCGACAGCGGGGTTGCTCCCCGTTGTGTTCGGCACCACACGGGCGTACCCCGGTGGATGTCGGTTCAACTTTCGACGTTGCGGACGATGCCGTCCACCCTCAGCGGACTTCAGGACGGCCGCCACAAGGAGGAGGCACGTCATGGCCAGTACGGAAACCCGTCGGTCGGTCGGTGAGGAGACAACTACCCCAATGGCACCGGCGGACCCGGGGCCGCTCGGGCTGGCGGGCTTCGCGTCCACCACGCTGGTGCTCAGCTTCGTCAACGCCGGGATCATCGGCACCAGCGCGGTGAACGCCGTGCTGGCACTGGCGCTGTTCTACGGTGGCCTCGGCCAGATCATCGCCGGCCTGCTGGAGTACCGGCGGGGCAACACGTTCGGTGTGACCGCGTTCTGCACGTACGGCGGGTTCTGGCTCGCGTTCGCGTTCTACTTCTGGTTCTTCAAGGGACTGGCCAACGCGGGCTCGGCCACCGGCATGTTCCTGCTCGTGTTCGCGATCGTGACGGGCTACCTGACGCTGTCCACGCTGCGGATCAACGGCGCCCTGATGACCGTCTTCATCCTGCTGACCCTGACCTACCTGGTGCTGGCGATCGGCGCGTTCGCCGGCTCGACCGCGCTGGACAAGGTCGGCGGCGTGATCGGCATCCTCACCGCGATCGCGGCGTTCTACACGTCGGCCGCCGTCGTGACGAACGCGACGTGGAAGCGCCCCGTTCTGCCGGTCTTCCCGTTCTGACCGACACGATCGGCAGCCGTTTCGTTTCGACCCGTCGCCGGGCCGCCGCCGCACCACGGCGGCGGCCCGCTAGGTTTCATTGGTCTGGACCACATTGTCACCGCGCCGCACTGTCGGAGACCGACTGATCGCACTAACGTCGCAGGCAGCCGCTCCACGCCAGGGTCCAGCGGTCGTCACTAGTCAGGAGGTCACGCACCATGACCGAACCGTCGGGCCAGAGCCCCGCTCTGGACAACCTGCTGACCGAGAGCAGGACGTTCCCGCCGAGTACGGAGTTCGCAGCCCAGGCCAACGCGACAGCGCAGATGTATGCCGACGCCGACGCCGACCGGGAGGGCTTCTGGGCCGCGCAGGCGGATTACCTGCACTGGGACACCAGGTGGACTCAGGTCCTGGACTGGTCGGACGCCCCGTTCGCGAAATGGTTCGTCGGCGGCAAGCTGAACGTCGCGTACAACTGCGTCGACCGGCATGTCGAGGCCGGCAACGGTGACCGGGTCGCCTACCACTGGGAGGGCGAGCCCGGTGACACCCGGACGATCACCTACGCCGACCTGCTGCGTGACGTGAGCAAGGCGGCGAACGCCCTGGCGTCCCTGGGCCTGGTGGCCGGCGACCGGGTGGCGATCTACATGCCGATGATCCCGGAGACCGTCGTGGCGATGCTGGCCTGCGCGCGGCTCGGCCTCACGCACAGCGTCGTGTTCGGCGGCTTCTCCGCCGAGGCGCTGCGGGCCAGGATCGACGACGCCGAGGCGAAGCTGGTGATCACCGCCGACGGCCAGAACCGGCGTGGCAAGGCGTTGCCGCTCAAGTCGGCCGTCGACGACGCCGTCGCGAAGACGCCGTCCGTCCAGCACGTGCTCGTGGTGCGGCGCACCGGCGGCGAGGTCACCTGGGACGGCGACCGCGACCTGTGGTGGCACGAACTGGTCGAGCCACAGTCCGATCGGCACACGCCGGAGGCGTTCGACGCCGAGCACCCGCTGTACATCCTGTACACGTCCGGCACCACCGGTAAGCCCAAGGGCATCCTGCACACCACCGGCGGCTACCTCACCCAGGTCTCCTACACGCACCGCAACGTGTTCGACATCAAGCCGGAGTCCGACGTGTTCTGGTGCGCCGCCGACGTCGGCTGGGTCACCGGGCACAGCTACATCGTGTACGGGCCGCTGGCCAACGGGACCACCTCGGTGATGTACGAGGGCACCCCGGACACGCCGCACCAGGGCCGCTGGTGGGACATCGTGGCCAGGTACAAGGTGACCGTCCTGTACACCGCGCCCACCACGATCCGCACGTTCATGAAGTGGGGCACGGACATTCCGGCCAAGGCGGACCTGTCGTCGCTGCGGTTGCTGGGCAGCGTCGGCGAGCCGATCAACCCCGAGGCGTGGATCTGGTACCGGGACAACATCGGCGGCGGCAAGACGCCGGTCGTGGACACCTGGTGGCAGACCGAGACCGGCGGCATCATGATCTCCCCGCTGCCCGGCGTCACGGCGGCCAAGCCGGGTTCGGCGCAACGGCCGCTGCCCGGCATCTCGGCGAAGATCGTCGACGACGCCGGCAACGACGTGCCCCACGGTGGCGGTGGCTACCTGGTGCTGGACAAGCCGTGGCCGGGCATGCTGCGCACGGTGTGGGGCGACCCGGACCGGTACCGGGAGACCTACTGGGCGCGGTTCGCCGACAAGGGCTACTACTTCGCCGGTGACGGAGCCAAGTACGACGACGACGGCGACATGTGGCTGCTGGGCCGGGTGGACGACGTGATGAACGTGTCCGGCCACCGCATCTCCACCACCGAGGTCGAGTCGGCTCTGGTCAGCCACCCGACGGTGGCGGAGGCCGCGGTCGTCGGCGCCACCGACCCCACCACCGGTCAGGGCATCGTGGCGTTCGTGATCCTGCGCGGCGGGGTGGCCCAGGACGAGGCCAAGGGCGAGGCGGCCATCCAGGCGCTGCGCGACCACGTCTCGCACGAGATCGGCCCGATCGCCAAGCCGAGGCAGATCATGGTGGTGCCGGAGCTGCCCAAGACGCGGTCCGGCAAGATCATGCGCCGGCTGCTGCGGGACGTCGCGGAGAACCGGCAGATCGGTGACGTGACCACGCTGGCCGACTCGTCCGTGATGGACCTGATCTCGGAGGGCCTTCGCAAGGGCGGCTCGGAGGAGTGATCGAACACCTGGGCGTGCCGCACGGTCCCCCGCCGCGCAGCCGGACAGCGGGACCGTGCGGGACGCCCTAGTACGATCGCTTGGTCTGTTCGCACACCGGCAGGGAGCGCAGTGGATACCGCTACGGACACCGTGATCGACTCGGCCACCGGCGACGGCACCGTCGTCGAGCCGCCGAAGCGGGGTCGGCCCCGCAAGCAGAGCACCGCCCGCAAGACCAGGACGGTGGAGCTCGTCCTCACCGTCACGGGCACGGCCGACGGCGAATGGCAGGCCGAACTGACGCACGGCGGCAAGCGCGTCGTGCAGGGCCTGCCGATCGCGGCCGCCGCGGTCGTCAGGGCAGCCAAGGAGCTGCACCCGGAGATCTCCGGCGAGATCGAGACCGTGATCACCGCCGCCCGCGACCAGCACAGGGCGCGGATGGAGGAGCTGGAAGCCGAGCTCAACAAGGTCAAGCAGGCATTGGCCGAACTGGACTGACGGCGGGCCGACCACCGGCTGGAGCCCCGCACCGGTGCCGGTGCGGGGCTCCTGTCGTCCGCGGGCGAGCCCGAGGCGAGCCGCCGCCCCGCGTGCATGGCACGATGACGTCCGTGACCAGCGCCCACCACACCAACGGCACCAGGTCCGGGAACGGCCTACCCGAAGTCTCGTCCATCCCGCTGACCGAGGACGATCCGGCACGCGACGCCGAGCAGCAGTCGCTCGGCGCGCTGGTGCGGGACGCGACGACACACCTGTCGACGCTGGTGCGGGCCGAGGTGGAGCTGGCCCGCGCGGAGATCACCGCCGAGGTCAAGCAGGGCCTGCGGGGCAGCCTGTTCTTCGTCGTCGCGTTGACGCTGGCGTTGCTGCTCATGCCGTTCCTGCTGGTCACGATCGCGTTGGCGATCGCCCTCGTGCTGCCGCAGTGGGCCGGCTTCGGCATCGTCACCCTGTTCATGCTGCTGATCGCGGCCGGCTGCGCGCTGCTCGGCCTGCGCCGGGTGCGCAAGCTGAAGGGTCCGCGCCGGACCATCAGCTCGGTACGCGACACCGCCGCCGCCCTGAAGCGTCATGGTGAGTCTGACCAGCCGCAGTGACGTCCGGGTCGGCCGGCCGCCCGATCCGTCCTCGGTGCGCGTTCCCGGCCCGTGGACGCACCGGGACGTGTCGGCGAACGGCATCCGCATCCACGTCGCGGAGACCGGCAGCGGGCCGCTCGTGCTGTTGCTGCACGGTTTCCCGGAGTTCTGGTGGGCGTGGCGGCACCAGTTGACCACGCTGCGCGACGCCGGCTACCACGCGGTCGCCGTCGACCTGCGCGGTTACGGCGACTCGGACAAGCCGCCCCGCGGCTACGACGGGTGGACGCTGGCCGGTGACGTCGCCGGCCTGATCAAGGCGCTCGGCGAGACGAAGGCGCACCTGGTCGGGCACGCGTGGGGCGGCATGATCGCGTGGACGGTGGCCGCGTTGCAGCCCAGGCTGGTGGCGTCGGTGTCGGCCGTGTCGGCGCCGCATCCGCTGGCGTTGCGGGCCGCGGTCCGCCGGGGACTGTTGCGGCGGACCGACAATCAGGCGACGGCGATCTCCAGGGTGTTCCGCGCGCAACTGCCGCTGGCGCCGGAGCGCGGCCTGGTGGCCGACGACGCGGCGCTGGTGGAGCGGCTGCTGCGGCAGTGGGGCGGTCCACGGTGGACGGTGAGCGAACGGTTCGCGGAGGTGGCCGCGGCGAACCGGGCGGCGATGCGGGTGCCCGGGGTGGCGCACAGCGCGCTGGAGTACTTCCGCTGGGCGCTGCGGTCCCAGTTGCGCGGCGACGGCCGGCGGTTCGCCGCCGAACTGGACCGCAGGCTGGCCATGCCGGCGCTCCAGGTGCACGGCGCGCTCGACCCGTACCTGCTGGAGTCCACGGCGCTGGCGTCCCGCGAGTGGCTGCCGCCGAGGGTGCTGTTCCGCTCGCTGGCCGACGTCGGCCACTTCCCGCACCACGAGGCACCGGACGTGCTCGGTGAGCTCCTGGTGGACTTCCTGGCCGGCGTGCGGCAACCCGCCTAGTAGATGCAGTTGGCGCTTGCCGCCGTGATCGCGGGCGGTGCGGCCTTGGTCGTGGTGGGCGTGCTGGTGTCGGCGCTGGCGCCCTGCGTCGCGGAGTAGTTGGCGCCCAGGTAGACCCGGACCGTGCCCGGCGACAGCAGCGTGCTGGACACGGTCTTGATGTCGCCGCCCAGCGCGGTGGCGACCTGCTGCGCGGCGGCCTGGTCGCCGGGGGCGTAGTCGATCACGGTGACCGGTCGGGCCGCCGCGTTGCCGGTGCCGCCGGGGGTGAAACCCTTGCTGGTCAACGACTTCTGCACGTCGGCCGCCAGGCCGTGGATGCCGGTGGTGTTGTAGACCTGGGTGGTGATGCTGGCCGGGTTGCGTGTCGGGGTGGCCGGCTTCGGCGCGCGGGTCGCCGCCGGCGCCGGCCGTGGCCCAGGGTTGTCCGCCCGGCCCACCTGGGCCTGGATGAACGACTGGACCTGTCCGGGGTCGACCTCGACCGCGCTGCCGTCCGTCGGCGTGATGAAGCTGATGTTCCGCACCGGGATCGTGTAGAACTGGACGGCTCCGGCGGTCAGTCCCTGCAACTCCTGGGCGAAACCGAGGATGTTCCAGCCGCTGGACAGGATCACCGACTTCTGGACGGCGTGGATGAGGCCGTTCAGCTTGCCCGGGTTGGTGAGCACGCCGGCGGACAGCACCTTGTGCGCCATCGCGGCCAGGAACGCCTGCTGCCGCTTGACCCGGTCCAGGTCGCCGTCGGGCAGGTCGTGCCGCTGCCGGACGTAGGCCAGCGCCCGCGCGCCCTGGACGGTCTGCACGCCCGCGTGGAAGTTGGCGCCGGAGCGGAAGTCGTGGGTGGCCCGCTTGACGCACACCTGGACGCCGCCGATCGCGTTGCTGATGTCGTAGAAGCCGACGAGGTTGACCGAGGCGTAGTGGTTGATCTTCAGGCCGGTGAACTGCTCGACCGTGGCGATGGCGTTGCGCGCGCCGGCCTCCGCCGCCTTGCGCACCAGCGTCGGGCCGGACAGCCCCTGCGCGCGCAACTGCCTGGTCGCGGCGTTGACGGCGTACGTGTACGCGGAGTTGATCTTGTGCATGCCGAAGCCACCGGCCAGCTGCACGTACGAGTCCCTGGGGATGGAGAAGCCGACCGCGCGGCCGCCGCCGGCCGGGATGTGCACCACGATCATCGTGTCGGTGCCGTTGGCGCCCTCGTCGGACGGGCCGGCGTGCAGCGCGTTCAACTCGGCCCTGGGCAGCGGGTTGCCCTGGGCGTCGGTGCGGGTGTCGACGCCCACCAGGAGGATGTTCTGCGGGCCGGTGTTGCCCTCGGCGGCCGGGTCGAGCACGTTGGCGGTGGTCAGCCCGGCCGTCAGGCGGTCCACCGTGGACCAGCCGTACGCGGTGGCACCGAGCACGATCGCGGACACCACGGCCAGTGCGGTGCGCCAGGCGCGACCGCTGTTGCGGGAGGGCCTGCGGTTCGGCGGCGCGGCACGCCGT
>DATEPR010000398.1:0-2418 GCA_035273045.1 Pseudonocardiaceae bacterium
CAACGCGAGCACGTGGACCAGCGTCTACTCGACCACGACGTCGGCCGGTGGCAACCAGAACCTGACGGTCAACGGCACCGGCCGGTACGTGCGCATGTACGGCACCCAGCGGGGGACCGGCTACGGCTACTCGCTGTACGAGATGAAGGTCTTCGGGTCGCTCGCCAGCCCGGCGCCGACCGACGGCCCCGGCTACATCATGGCCGATCCGCCGGTCACCGGCGTGGTGCCCTCCACGGCGGTGCCGGCGCCGACCAACCCGCCGACGACCCACCACGAGTTCCAGGCGAACTGCGCGGTGAGCCGGTCCAACCTGCCGGACGACCCGATCGTCTTCCCGAACATGCCGGGCGCCTCGCACTCGCACACGTTCATGGGCAACACGACCACCAACGCGGCCACCACGCTGGCCAGCCTGCAGGCCGGCGGCACGGCGTGCATCACGCCCGGCGACAAGACCGGCTACTGGATGCCGACGCTGCTCAACGGCGACACCGCGGTGCAGCCGGTGGGCCGCCAGGTGATCTACTACAAGAGCGGCGTGATCGACTACCACAGCGTCCGGCCGTTCCCGCCGGGCCTGCGCTACGTCGTCGGCAGCCCGAAGTCCACGCTGGACGAGTTCAGGAACAACCCGGGCGCGGTCGAGGGCTTCGAATGCGGTGACAGCTCGTTCAACTGGGACATCCCGGCGAACTGCCCGGCCGGTACCCAGCTCAACGTGCGGCTGCAGGCGCCGAGCTGCTGGGACGGCCTGCACCTGGACACGCCGGACCACAAGAGCCACATGGCGTACCCGGTGCTCGGCATCTGCCCGAACGACCACCCGGTCGCGGTGCCGATGATCGAGTTCAAGATGGCCTGGCCGGTCAGCGGGAACATGGCGAACGTGCACTTCTCCAGCGGGCGCGGCTACTCGTTCCACTACGACGTGTTCAACGCCTGGGACGTGCCCACGCTGGCCGCGCTCACGTCGCACTGCATCAACGGCGGATTGCAGTGCGACCCGCGCGGTTTCGACCAGTACAAGCCCGACCGCGGAGCGGCGCTCAACGAGAACTACGAGCTTCCGTAACGCATCGGCGGGAAACGGCGGCGCGGCGTCCGGAAAAGTCCGGGCGCCGTGCGGCCGGCCATTCTGCAAACCGTTATTCGTACGCGTACCCACGCCCGCCGGACGGCGTGGCCGGACCGGCACCCGGTCATTGCCGGCTGAGCGCCTGCACCCGGGTCAGGTATCCGGCCCGGCTGTCCAGCACCTGCCGGGCCAGCGCCAGCGTCTGCGGTTCGACGCCGGCCGTCCGCTCGCTCGTGGCCAGTTGCACGCCCTGCCGCAGGTGGCCGGTCAGGTCGCGCAGCAGCAGCGTGTCGAACGTGCCGCCCCGGGTGGCCGCCGCCGCGGTGACCTGCGCGGGGGTCACCATGCCGGGCATCGGCATGCCCTCGTGCGGGTTCCCGGCCGGCAGCCGGGCCTGGTCGTGCAGGCGGCGCAGGACGCTCAGCTCCTGCGCGCAGGTGCGCTCGACGGCGTCCGCCAGCGCGATCACGTCGGCGCGCCGGCTGTGCGTGGGTGCCAGGTCGAGCAGCGGTACCAACTGCTCGTCCATGGCGATGGTGATCTGTACCCAGGCGAGGTCGGTACCGCCGAAGCCGGGCGACGCGGCCGCCGGCGCCGATGCGGGTGCCGCTGGGCCGCCGGCCGCGCTTCCGCAGGCGGCCATGGACGCCACGAGAATGCACGCGAGAACCGATCGGGCCGGGGGAACCACGGTTGGAGTGTTCTTTTTCCGGTGCCCGGTGTCAACGATTCCCGGGACATTCGAAGGAATCGGCGGACATTGACGCGGGCCACCGCAGGAGTGACAATTCATCGACTGGGAAACCGCTCTCCCGCCCGGCGGCGCCCGGTCGCCGACCGCCCCTGCGCGCCACGACGCCACCGAGGCCGTGGTGCGCAGGGGTACCCAGCCGCTCGCCCGGCGGAAACGCTCAGGGATCGAGGTCGACACCCACGGCATAGTGGTCGGACGGGTACACCCCGTCGACCGGCCGGTCTCCGGCGAGAAACGCCCGCCGCGCGCTGACCGTCAGTCCCGGACGTCCGGGGCGGGCGAAGATGTGGTCGATCCGGCGGTCGATCTGGTCCCGCGCCTCGACCGGGGCGAACGGCAGCGCCGAGTCGAGGGTCACCGCGTCCGGGTCGCCGCCGGCCGCCGCCCACGTGTCCACCATCGTGTGCACCACCGGGGCGAGGCCCGGCTGGTCCACGGAAGCGTTCAGGTCGCCGACCAGCAGCACCGGCAGCCGCCCGTCCAGGCGATGGTCGGCCGCGATCGCGGCCAGCGCCCGGCACTGGGCCAGCTGGTCCCCGGCGAACTCGGGTTTCCACTCCGCGCAGGACACCAGCACGTGCAGTGG
>DATEPR010000399.1:0-3661 GCA_035273045.1 Pseudonocardiaceae bacterium
AAGGCCCCAGCCACGGGCGTGTCGACCACTCGACGGACGACACACCGGACAAGCGCATCTCTCCTAAAAGCCGACCGCCCGACGGCCGGTTCGCCAGTCGCGAAGCCCGGAACCCACCAAAGGGTCGATCATCCAGCGGACGACACACCCGAACCGACCACCCAGTGGCCAGTTCACCAACCGCGAACCACCACGCCACCGGCGTGTCGGCCGTTCGACGGTCGACACGCCGGGCGTCCTGATCCGGTCAGGCTGCCTTCGCCGGCGCCCGCAACTGGAACAGCTGAACGAACAGGCCCAGCAACGCCGGATCACCTTCGCACAGCACCGTGCCGTCCTCGACCGCCGTGACCGGGTCCACCTCCCCCGCCAACAACCCCTTCAACGCCACCCCCGGCTCGAAAGCCAGATCCGCGTCCACCAACGGCCCCGGCTGCGCCGTCAACGCCCCGTCCCACACCTGCAACCCCACCACCGTCGGCCCGACCCGCACCTCGTACGTCACCCGCAGCCCAGCGGCGACCGCCGGTTGGAACGCCGCTCGCATCGCCATGACCAGTGAATCCTGCGTCACGATCTCCTCCGGGCGCGGCCGGTCGAGCATCCGCGCGCCCCAGCGGCCGAACCTCAGAATGATGTCGTCCAGTTCGGCGCCGTACTCGGTCATCTCGTACCGCACCACGCCGTCCAGCGACACCCGCCGCACCACGCCGGCGCGCTCCAGGTCGCGCAGCCGGGTCACCAGCAGATCAGCGGGGATCCTGGGCAGGCCGGCCCGCAACTCGACCACCGTCTTCGGCGACACCAGCAGGTCGCGGATGATCAGCGGCGCCCACCGCTCCCCCACCACCTCCACCGCGCGCACCAAGCCGCAGAACTGGCCGTATCCACGGCTCTCGACCACGTCCAACTCGGCCATGATCGCCGCCATCGGCGACCCGGCGCCGTCGAACAGGAACGAGGCGACGGAGTCCGTTTCCCGCAGGCCGGTCACCTGCTCCGTCCTTGCTCCACTCATCGGCCCGCTCCCGCTCCATCCGTTGTCCAGCGTCAGTGCCATGGTCCGTTCGTCGCAATTCCGCTGCATCTCCAGAATTGCGTAGCGTCCTCAGCGGACATGCGCTGAACAGCGCGAACAAGATGAATCCAGCCTCAATTCCTCGTGATCGAATCCTGCCGCCACCCATGACGAACGCATGGTGCGACCCATGAACGGCTAAGTCGCCGCAGGTAGGGGAGCAGTGCGCGAGAAGCCTACCGCCGGTCCGCGGGGCTACCTTGGGTCCCGAGAGCAAAGCAGAATTCTATGTTCTGTGGGAGAATGCCGTGGCTCACCCGTATTCCTTGTTGGACCGCCTTGGCGACCGCGTCCGCACGCAACCCGAGTCGACCGCACTGGTGTGTGGCGACCAGCGGGTTTCCTACGCCCAACTCGCCGCGATGGCCCTCGCCGCGCACGCCAGGATCGAAGCCCTCGACCTGCCAGCGGGACCGGTCGCCGTCCGCACCGTCAAGTCGGCGCGGACCGTCGCCCTGATTCTCGGCTGCATGATCGCCCGGCGCCCGTTCCTGCTGCCACCGGCCGATGTGGACACCGCGACCCTCGACACGCTGATGGCGAACGCCGCGTGCGCCGGCATCCTGAGTGCCGAGCCGGAGCACGGTCCGCGGCCGGTGCACTTCGTCGACTGCACGCCGAACTCGACCCGGCCGGCGCCGGATCGTGGGGTGCCCGGTCCGGAGGCGACCGCGTTCCTGCTGACCACGGCCGGTTCGACCGGGCCGGCGAAGGTGGTGCCGATGCCGGTGGGCGCGGTGGACCGCTACACGGATCTGGCCGCGTCGCGGTTCGACATCCGGCCGGGCACCGTGGTGTTGAACCACGCACCGCTGCACTCGGCGCTCTGCATGCTCGACGTGTGGACGACGCTGAAATCGGGCGGCACGTCGGTTCTGGTGCCGCAGGACCGGGCCGACGACGGACCATACCTGGTGGGGTTGCTGCGCGAGCATGGCGTCGAGGTCGTGCAGGCCGTCCCCGCGCTGTTCGAGGTGCTCGCCGACTCGTACGGCGGTGTGCCGTTCGCCAGCGTGCGGCGGGCGATCGTGACCGGCGCGGCGATCGAGCAGCGGGTGATCTGCGCGCTGGCCGCCCTGTTCCCCCGAGCGGGGGTCTACAACCTGTACGGCTGCACCGAGACCAACGGCAGCTTCCTGCACGAGGTCGGCGTGGACTGCGGCCCGCGCAACGGGTTGCCGATCGGCAAGCCGCTGCCCGGTGTGGCGGCGGTGATCGTGGCCGCGGACGGAACCGTGCTGGACGGGCCGGGCACCGGCGAACTGTGGGTGCACACGCCGTTCCAGGCACCCGGTTACCTGGCGCCGCCGGACGGTCCGGCCCGGTTCGTGCGGCCCGAGGGTGAGCGGCGGCGGTTCTTCCGGTCCGGCGACCTGGTGCGCCGCGACGCGCACGGCGTGGTGACCCTGCTCGGCCGCGACCGCGCCGATCTCGTGCCACGGCCCTGAGGAGGACCACGTGCCACGACGGACGACGTTCCGCTTCGGCGACCGTGCCCGGGGATCAACGGCCGACCGGCCGATGCTGACCGCGGTCGTCACACCTCCGGCCGGGCTGCCGGCACGGGTCGCGGATCTCGTCGACCAACTCGACCGGTGCCTGCGCGAACTGCACGCGCTGCAACGGGATCTGGACGACCACGCCGACCGCTGCCGGCTGGCCGGGATACCGGTGAACGAGCCGATCGTGGCCCAGCTGGTCGACACCACGCGCCAGGTCAAGCGGCAGCTCGCCGGCCAGCAGCAACTGCTGCTGGGCAACGCCGAACCGGTGCCGGCCGGCGAGCTGACGTCCGTCGAGCAGGTGCTGCGCTACGGCCTGGCGGCGCTGGCCCACGTGCGTGGCGCGATGACGTTGTGCGCGCCGCAGCGCAACGGCGGCCGGCCGCCACCGGGCGAGGAGCCGACGGCCAGGGTGGAACGGCAGTTGCTGGACGTGTTCGGGCTGTCGCCGGACGAGCACGCGGTGACCGTGACGTCCACCGGCGAGGCGGCGAGCACGCTCGTGGAGGGTTTCCTGCTGCGCGAACGGCTACGGCCGGGCGACACTGTCCTGCTCACCCCGCACACGGCACCGGCAGCCACAGCGCAGTGGCGGTCGTTGTCGTTCCTCGACGTGGTCACCGCGGACGGGCCGGACGTGCTGGGCGCGGTGGCCAGGCACCGGCCGCGGTGCGTGTTCACCGGGCCGCTGGGCACCACGGCCGAGCAGCGGATGACCGACCTGCCCGCCCTGCTGGCCGGGATCGACACCGGGCCGGTGACCGTCGTCGTGGACGGCTCCGCCCTGTCGGCGGCGGTGCCGAACCTGCCGCACACCGGTGACCACGTCGAGGTGCTGTACCTGGAGCGGGGTCCCGCGCTGCAACTGGGCGTGGACGCCGGTGTGGCCGGTGTCGTGGTGCACCCGGCGTCGGTGCGGGACGTGTTCGGGCGGCAGCGGCGGCAGGCCGGGTTGGCTCCACACCGGACCGCCGCCGAGCTGTTTCCCCGCTATGACAGGGATTTCTATCTCGGCCGGATGGCGCGGGCCGGCCGCAACGCGCTGCGGCTGGCCGAACTGCTGGCCGCCGACCCCTCGGTG
>DATEPR010000400.1:0-4858 GCA_035273045.1 Pseudonocardiaceae bacterium
TTCGGCGCCGCCCGCAACTTCGCGGCCGCCAAGGCGTCCAACGACCGCCTCGAACTGTTCCTGCCGCTGGACGCCGCCACGATGCCGCCGCCGCTGAACGCGATGGAACGCGGCCTGGCCGACCTGTGGACCCGCACGGCCGGCCCGATGGCCGACGACGCGCGGGTGGCGTTCCGGCGTTCGATCACCGACATGCTGGACAGTTGGCTGTGGGAACTGGCCAACCAGTTGGTCAACCGCATTCCCGACCCGATCGACTACGTGGAGATGCGCCGCAAGACGTTCGGCTCGGACCTGACGATGTTCCTGGCGCGGCTGCCGCACGGCGAGACCGTGCCGAGGAACGTGCTGCGCAGCACCCCGGTCAGCTCGATGGAGCACGCCGCCCAGGACTACGCCTGCCTGCTCAACGACCTGTTCTCCTACCAGAAGGAGATCGAGTTCGAAGGCGAGCTGCACAACGCCGTGCTGGTGGTGCGGAACTTCCTCGGCGTCGACCAGGACCGGGCCATCGCGATCGTCACCGACCTGGCGGCCGCCAGGATGAGCCAGTTCGAACACGTGATGGCGGTCGAACTGCCGGCCATGTTCGAGGACTTCGGCCTCGACGACGAGGTGCGCACCGAGTTGCTGGGCTACGCGCGCCAGTTGCAGGACTGGATGTCCGCCATCCTCAACTGGCACCAGACCGTGCGCCGCTACGACGAGGCCGAACTGCGCGCCACCGCACCGGGTCCGCTCGGCCGGTTCGGCCGCCCCCGTGGCCTGGGCACGGCGACGAGCCGCATCCGGCAACTGGTCGTTTCCGAGTGACTGTCCTGCGTCGGGCCTCCCGTTCGACTGGAAAGAGGAGGCGGCGACGGGTCGCCCGGCAACCAGGAGGTCGGCCCGGCACAAGGTGCTGGACCACTGGCGGCGGGAGGCGTCGCGGCCGGCCAAGGAGGCCGAGGCCAGTGATTTCTCGGACGACACCGTGACGTTGCGTTCTTCGCGCTCGGTCAGGACCTGGAAGAGGCCACGTCAAGCCGGGCAGATGGCCTGTCGGTGCTCGGACCTAGCATGCGGAGCATGACGCGGTATGTCGACGAGGATCTGCACGGTGCGGAGTTCCGCGAGTGCGATCTGACCGGGGTACGCCTGATCGGCGTCGTCATGCAGGATGCCGTGATCGACGGGCTCGTCACCAACCTCGTGGTGAACGGTGTCGAGGTCACCGAGTACGTCGAGGCAGAGCTCGACCGGCGTCATCCGGTGCGGGTGCTGATCCGCTCCGAGGACCCTGCCGATCTGCGCGAGGCATCGCGTCAGCTCCATGCCGGCTGGGCCGCCACGATCGAGCGAATCCGCCGTACGCCCGGCATCGAGCGCCGCAGCGTGAACGACGAGTGGTCGGCGGTGCAGACGATGCGCCACCTGGTCTTCGTCCACGACTCGTGGTTCCGCCGCTGCTGCCTGGGCTCGACGGAGCTGTTCACGCCGATGGGCATCGGGACGACCGTCGAGCCCTACCGTGGAGCGCACGGGCTTGACCTCTCGCTCGATCCGGCCCTCGACGAGATCGTGAGCGTGCGTGACGCACAGGCCGCCGAGCTGGAGACCTGGCTCGACGAGGTCACCGTTGCGCAGCTCGCAGCGCGGGCGCCGGTGCCCGACGACGATGTCTGGCCGCCGTACGCCCGGGGCCGCTCGGTGCGGCAGTGCCTGGGCACGGTGCTCAACGAGACCTTCGAGCACCACCGCTTCTGCGTCCGCGACCTCGACCTGATCGAGGCACAGGACGCTGAGTAGGGCTGGCTACGGACTTCTGGTGTGTTGTTGCTTTTCGTTTGCCGGCTAGTGGTTTTCCCTGCGGCTCTTTATGACAGGCCGGCTGGGGTTCGGCCGGCTGCCTGTTCCAGTGCCCTTGCGGTCAGGACCCTTGCCAGGTGTTTGCGGTAGGCGGCTGTGGCGTGTGGTTCGTCTACTGGGGTGGTGTCTTCGGCGGCCTGGGCTGCCGCGTCTTCGATCGAGGCGCCGTTGGTTAGGGCCGCCTCGGTGGCTTTGGCGCGTAGCGGGGTGCCACCCATGTTGATCAGGGCGACCGACTGGCCGACCGCTGCTACGCCTACTATTGCCCAGTCGATGGCCCGGCGGGTGAACTTTTCGAAACCCCAGCCTGTGCCGGCCTTTGACGGTACCTGGATCTCGGTCAGGAGTTCGTCCGGGCCCAGGGCCGTGGTGAACGGGCCGAGGAAGAACTCGGCCGCTGGCACGGTTCGGCTTCCTTGCGGGCCGGCGATCACCAGCGCTGCGTCCGATGCGAGCAGGGCGGCTGGGACGTCGGCGGCTGGGTCGGCGTGGGCTACCGAACCGCCGATGGTGCCGCGGTGGCGGACCTGGGGGTCGCCGACCACGCCGGCCGCGTGGGCGACCAGGCGGGCGTGTTCCAGCAGGATCTCGTCCTGTTGCAGATCATGATACCTACTCAGCGCGCCGATGCGGACCGTGTCGCCGTCCAGTCGTACGTAGCGCAGGTCAGCGATGCCGGCCACGTCGACCAGGACCTCGGGTGCGGCCAGCCGCAGTTTCATCAGCGGCAGCAGGGAATGGCCGCCGGCCAGCAGTTTCGCGTCGTCGCCGTGCTCGGCGAGCAGGGCCAGTGCCTCCTCCACAGTGGACACACGGCGATAGGTGAACGCGGCGGGGATCAACCCTGTACCTCCTGCCCGGAAGCGTCCATCACGGCGCTGACGATGTTGTGGTAACCGGTGCAGCGGCACAGGTTGCCCTCCAGCGCCGCCCGCACCTCGTCCCTGGTGGGCTTCGGGTTCTCGCTCAGCAACGACACCGACGCCATGATCATGCCCGGCGTGCAGAAGCCGCACTGCAACCCGTGCTGCTCGCGGAACGCCCGCTGCACCGGGTGCAGTTCGCCGTTCGTGCCCAGGCCCTCCACGGTGGTCACCGAATGGCCGTCGGCCTGCGCGGCCAGCACCGTGCACGACTTCACCGACTCGCCGTCCAGCAACACGGTGCAGGCACCGCAGGACGTGGTGTCACAACCGATGTTGGTGCCGGTGAGCCCGAGGACGTCCCGCACATAGTGCACCAGCAGGGTGCGATCCTCGACCTCCTCGGCGGTCGCCCGGCCGTTGACCTCGATGTGCACCATCACTCAGACCGCCTCCTTCGCGTCGTTGATCGCCTGCCAGACCCGCTGCGGCGTCGCCGGCATGTCGACGTGCCGGACACCCAGGTGCGCCAGCGCGTCGACCACCGCGCTCTGCACCGCGGGCGTCGAACCGATCGTGGCGGCCTCGCCGATTCCCTTGACGCCCAACAGGTTCCGGGTGGTCGGCGTCTCCGAGTCGATGAGTTCGAAATCGGGGAGCTCGGGCGCGGTGATGAACGAGTAGTCGGCCAGGGTCGACGTGACCGGGTTGCCGTCCTCGTCGTAGCTCATCACCTCCAGCAGCGCCTGCGCGACACCCTGGGCCAGGCCGCCGTGCCGCTGGCCGCGGAACGTCAGCGGGTTCACCACCGGACCGGCGTCGTCCACCGCGACCATCCGGCGCACCCGCACCTTGCCGGTCTGCGTGTCCACCTCGACGACGGCGACGTGCGCGCCGAACGGGAACGTCGGCGTGCCCTCGGCGAACCACACGTCCTCGGACAGCGGCTGATCGGCCCGCCCCGCCACGTCGGCCCAGCTCACCGTGCCGGCGCCGGCCGCGCCGCGCACCTGCCAGACGCCTTCGGCCAGGTTCAGCTCGACGTCGTCCGGGCTGGCCTCCAGCAGGTCGGCGGCCAGTTCCCGCGCCCGCTCGATCACCCGGTCGGCGGCCCGTGCCACCGCGGAACCGCCGAGTTGCAGCGAACGCGACCCGAAGGTGCCGACCGCCTTGGGCACCTCGTCGGTGTCGCCGTACCGGACGGTGATCCGGTCCATCGGGACGCCCAGCCGGTCGGACAGCAGCATCACCAGCGTCGTGGCCAGGCCCTGGCCGTGCGGCGAACTGCCGGTGTACGCGGTGACGGTGCCGTCCGGGTTGATGTCGACCCGGCCACTCTCGCCACTCCCGTCACCACCGGTGATCTCCACGTACGTGGACACGCCGATGCCGAGCGCCACCACGTCCCCGGCCGCCCGCCGGCTGGCCTGCTCGGCCCGCAGCCCGGCGTAGTCCACCGCGGCCAGCACCCGGTCCAGCGCGGCGGCGTACTCACCGGTGTCGTAGCTCGCGCCGGTCTTCGTGGTGAACGGGAACTCCTCCGGGCGGATGAAGTTGACCCGGCGCACCTCGGTCGGATCCATGCCGATCTCGGCGGCGAACAGGTCCATCGCCCGCTCCACCGCCGCGGTCGCCTCGGGCCGGCCGGCGCCGCGGTACGCGCCGATCGGCGTCGTCGTCGTGCACACGGCGACGCTTTCGGTCTCCACGCGCGGGAAGTGGTACACACCGGACGCCATCAGCTCGGTCAGCGTCGGCAGGAACGCCGCCCGGTCGTAGGCGCCCATGTCCTGCTCGACGCGCAGCCGGAACACCTCGACGGTGCCGTCGCGGCGGCCGCCGATGGTGATGACCTGGCGCTGCGCCCTGCCGTGGGTCATGGCCGTCAGGTTCTCGCTGCGCGTCTCGATCCAGCGCACGCCCCGGCCGATCCGGCGAGCCGCCCAGGCCAGCACCACGGCCTCGTCGGGGGCGCCGATCTTGGCGCCGAAGCCGCCGCCCACGTCCGGCGCGACCACCCGCACCAGCGCCGGGTCGACGCCCAGGCCGGCGGCGATGGAGCCGCGGCCGATCTGCGCGTTCTGGGTGGACAGCCACGCGGTGAGCCGGCCGTCCTCGCCCCACGCGCACGACGCGCCCCGGGTCTC